>JBASAE010000288.1:0-2905 GCA_049654285.1 Microbacterium sp. | reverse complement strand
GTCCCGTGAGACCCGCCCGGCGCAGGCCGGGCTCGGCCGAGTGGTCGTCGCGGACAAGGAGCGCTTCGTCGGCAAGGACGCCGTGCTCCCGGCCGAGGACGCCCCGGTGCTGATCGGCCTCACGGCGGAGGGCCGGCGTGCCGGCCGGGCCGGCTACGACGTGGTGACGGAGGACGGCACGACGGTCGGGGAGATCACCAGCGGCGCGCTGAGCCCCACTCTCGGGCATCCGATCGCGATGGCGTTCGTCGCCCCCTCTTACGCGTCGGGGGAAACCCCGCTATTCCTTGATGTACGCGGGACGAAGATCCCCGCGACCGTGACCGCCCTGCCTTTCTACCGGAGGAAGAAATGACCGATCTCACCACCCTGCGTTACAGCGAAGAGCACGAGTGGGTCGCCGTCGACGGCGCGACCGCGACGGTCGGCATCACCGACTTCGCGGCCGACGCCCTCGGCGACATCGTCTTCGTGGAGCTGCCCGCCGTCGGCACCGAGCTGACCCGCGGCGACGTGTTCGGCGAGGCCGAGTCGACGAAGTCCGTCTCCGAGCTCTACGCGCCCGTCACGGGCACCGTCACCGAGGTCAACCAGGCCGTCGTCGACGATCCCGCCCTGGTGAACTCCTCGCCGTTCGAGGACGCCTGGCTGATCAAGGTCGAGATCGCCGAGGGCGCGCTCGACGGCCTGCTCGACCGCGACGGCTACGTCGCCATCACGGAGGGCTGATGGTCCCGTTCGCAGACCGCCACATCGGCCCGGACGCCGGCGATCGACAGCGGATGCTGGACGCGCTCGGCGTCGCCGGAGACGATCCGATCGACACGCTGATGCGCCAGGCCGTGCCCGGTTCGATTTTCACGCCGGCGCCCACTCCCTCAGCGGACGGGGCTCCATCCCCTGGGGCGATCCCCGCCGCCGCGTCCGAGGCCGAGGCGCTCGCCGAGCTGCGCGCCCTCGCCTCGCGCAACACCGTGAACCGTGCCATGATCGGCCTGGGCTACTACGGCACGATCACGCCCAGCGTGATCCAGCGCAACGTGCTGGAGAACCCGTCCTGGTACACGGCGTACACGCCGTATCAGCCCGAGATCTCGCAGGGCCGGCTGGAGGCGCTGATCAACTTCCAGACCATGGTGAGCGATCTCACCGGGCTGTCGACCGCGAACGCGTCGATGCTCGACGAGTCGACCGCGGTCGCCGAGGGGATGCTGCTGGCCCGCCGCGCCTCGAAGGCGAAGACCGCCGTGTTCGTGGTCGACGCCGATGCGCTGCCGCAGACCAAGGCGCTGCTCGCGACCCGGGCGGATGCCGTGGGCATCGAGCTGGTGGAGCGGGACCTCGCCGGCGGCGAGGAGCTGCCCGCCGAGCTGTTCGGCGTGTTCGTGCAGTATCCGGGCGCGTCGGGTCGGGTCTGGGATCCGGCCGCGGTGATCGACGCGGTGCATGTCGCGGGCGGAATCGCGGTCGTCGCCGCGGATCTGCTCGGCCTCACGCTGCTGCGTTCGCCGGGGTCGCTGGGCGCCGACGTCGCCGTGGGCACCACGCAGCGCTTCGGCGTGCCGATGGGCTTCGGTGGCCCGCACGCCGGGTACATGGCGGTGCGTCAGGGGCTGGAGCGCCAGCTCCCCGGGCGCCTGGTCGGCGTCTCGCAGGACGCCGAGGGGTACCCCGCGTACCGGCTCGCGCTGCAGACCCGTGAGCAGCACATCCGTCGTGAGAAGGCCACCTCGAACATCTGCACCGCTCAGGTGCTGCTGGCCGTGATGGCCTCGATGTACGCCGTGTACCACGGGCCGGACGGGCTGCGGGCGATCGCCGGCGGCGTCGCCGCGAAGGCGCACCTGCTGGCCGCCGAGCTGCGCAAGTCCGGCGTGGAGGTCGTGCACGACGCGTTCTTCGACACCGTGAACGTGCGGGTCGCGGACGCCGCCGCCGTGGTCGCGAAGGCCCACGAGGCCGGCATCCTGCTGCGCCTCGTCGACGAGAGCACGGTCGGCGCGTCGGTCGACGAGACCACCACGGTCGAGGAGGTGCTGCGCGTCGCGAGCCTGCTCGGCGCATCCGGTGGCGCCTTCGGGCTCTGGGGTGGGGCGAACTCGCTCCCCGAGGCGCTGCTGCGCCAGGACGAGTACCTCACGCACCCGGTCTTCCACGCGCACCGCTCCGAGACCGCCATGATGCGGTACCTCAAACAGCTCGCCGACCGCGACTACGCGCTCGATCGCGGCATGATCCCGCTCGGATCGTGCACGATGAAGCTCAACGCGGCGACCGAGATGGCGGCGATCAGCTGGCCGGAGTTCGCCCAGCTGCACCCCTTCGCGCCCCGCGAGGACGTCGAGGGCTCGCTCGCGATGGTCGACCAGCTCGAGGCCTGGCTGGCCGAGGTCACCGGGTACGACGCCGTCTCCCTGCAGCCGAACGCCGGCTCGCAGGGCGAGCTCGCCGGCCTGCTCGCGATCCGCGGCTACCACCACGCGAACGGGGACGAGCACCGTACGGTGTGCCTGATCCCGTCCTCGGCGCACGGCACGAACGCGGCGTCGGCCGTGCTGGCCGGCATGACCGTGGTGGTGGTGGCCACCGATGAGCTCGGCAACGTGGATCTCGGCGACCTGCGCGCCAAGGTCGAGGCGCACGCCGAGAACCTCGCCGCACTGATGATCACCTATCCGTCCACGCACGGCGTGTACGAGGAGCAGGTGACCGAGATCACGGCCGCGGTGCACGCGGTCGGCGGTCAGGTGTACGTCGACGGGGCGAACCTCAATGCGCTGCTGGGCTACGCCCGGTTCGGCGACCTGGGCGGCGACGTCTCGCACCTCAACCTGCACAAGACGTTCGCGATCCCGCACGGCGGCGGCGGCCCGGGCATCGGCCCGGTGGCGGCCAAGGCGCACCT
>JBASAE010000287.1:0-1830 GCA_049654285.1 Microbacterium sp. | reverse complement strand
GCCCTGGTCACCGCGATCTCCAGCAGGGAGCAGAGCTGCGGGGTGACGACGCCTCCGGCCGCGAGCTCCCGGGCGCGGGCCCCGAGCTCCGCATCCGTGAGCAGGGCGAGGTCGGAGGATGCCGAGGGGCGCTGCATCACGATCCGCCTCAGCCTCTCGAAGCCCTCCCCGCCGGGCATCCCCAGCATCCGACTGGCCCCGCGCGGCAGCATCCGACGCAGATCGAACCTCGCGACGTCGACCCGGTCGTAGACGCTCATCGCCCTCCCTGATCCTTCGATTGTCGCCGACGTTCACTCGGCGGATGCCGCGAGTGGAGCCAGGGAGATGCGCTGCTGCGGATCGATCGTGGTCACGTCACGGCCGGCCTCACGCGCGGTGACGATCAGCGCCTCGAGCAGCTGCCCGGCGGCGATCGACACCCAGGTGACGGAGGCCAGGTCCACGACGATCCGCGCCGATCCCTCGGCGGACAGGCGCTCCCGCACCGCCGAGGAGACCTGCTCGACGGCGGCGAAGTCGAGCTCGCCGCGCACGTCGAACGTCACGGTGCCGGCCTCGTCCACGATCACCGCCTCGATCGGGCTGAGCGGATCGGTGGGATGCCCGAAGGTGTGCAGCCCGAACTCACGCGACAGCGTCCGCAGCAGCGCCGCCCCCCTGCTGCTGTTCCCGGCGGGGTCGAGCGGCGGGCTGAACACGCCGATGCCGAACTCTCCCGGGACGACCGCGACGATCCCGCCCCCGACGCCGGACTTCGCCGGCATCCCCACACGGAACAGCCATTCCCCCGAACGGTCGTACATGCCGCAGCTGGCCATCACCGAGAGCGTGCGACGCGCCGTCCTCGCGTCGATCACCTCGACGCCGGTGAGCGGATTGACGCCGTTGTTCGCGAGGGTCGCGCCCATGATCGCGATGTCACCGCAGTCCACCTCGATCGAGCACTGGCGGAAGTACGGCTCAGCGGCGTCGTCGACGCCCGAGGCCAGGACCCCGGACGCCCGGGCAAGGGTGGCGAGGGCCCGATTGCGATCGCCGGTCTCCGACTCGGAGCGGTAGACCGCATCGTTCGGCTGCAGCCGCCTGCCCGCGAAGGCGGAGAGTCCTTGACGGATCCTCTCGAAGCGCTCCGCCCCGGATTCCCCGGGGATCAGCGCCGTGGTGACCAGCGCTCCGGCGTTGATCATCGGGTTCAGCGGCCTGCCCGCGTCGTCGAAGCTGATCGCGTTGAAGGCCGCACCGCTCGGCTCGACGCCGACGTGGTCGAGGACCACGTCCACACCGAGCTCGGCGAGGGCGAGCGCGTAGACGAACGGTTTGGAGATCGACTGGAGGGTGAAGCGCGCAGCGGTGTCGCCCGCTCCGTAGCGGCGTCCCATGACGCTCACCGCGCCGACGCCGAACAAGCCCGGGTCGGCGTGCCGGAGCTCGGGGATGTAGTCGGCGACCTCACCCGGGTGATCCTCGGCGGCGACGGCGGCGAGGATGCGTCCCAGCGTGTGATCGACCGGATTCACCGGGGTGTCTGCGTCCATCGTGCCTCCTCGAACGAGATGGCCTGGGGCTTGCGGTGGGCGATGCCGGACTCGAACCGACGACCTCTTCCGTGTGAAGGAAGCGCGCTACCAACTGCGCCAATCGCCCCTGACCTGTGCGGTCGAGTAACGATACTACCGGACGATCCGACGTCGTTTTGACCAGGGCGGATGACACGCCCGAAGACGTCATGCGGTTTGGCGATGCGCCGATCCTGAGCTAATGTATTTCAAGTGCCCGGGCAGCCGGGAACGAAATGCGGATGTAGCGCAGTTGGTAGCGCATCACCTT
>JBASAE010000286.1:0-2541 GCA_049654285.1 Microbacterium sp. | reverse complement strand
CGATCGTCGGCAGCGTGTGTCCGACGAGGGCCGCTCCCTCGGCGTCCGTGAGCACGGCGACGGCGCCGGCCTGGCGGGCGAGATCCGCGTAGCCCGCGCCGTGGGCGCGCTCGCCGCGCACGGCGAGGAACAGGTCTCCGGCGCGCACCCCGTCGGTCGTCATGGAGATTCCCGTGACGACGGTGGCCGGGGCGTCCGTGACGGCGACCTGCGGCGCGGACGTGCCGCGCAGCGCCCCGGCGAGCTCGTCCAGCGTCGAGGAGAAGCGCTCCACGGGCCGGGAGTCGAGTTGCGATCCAGCGTGATTCGGCGCAGCAGGCATGATGCCCCGATCCTACCGCGCGGGCTCCCGGCGGCCGGAGCGCGACAGGGTCAGAGCCCGGCGAGGGCCTGGTCGAGATCGGCGACCAGGTCGGCGGGATCCTCCAGGCCGACCGAGACGCGGATCGTGGCCTCGGAGATGCCGGCGGCTGCCCGCTGGGCGGCGTTCAGATGCGAGTGCGTCATCGACGCGGGGTGGGCGACGATGCTGCGGGCGTCCCCGATGTTCGCCACCAGCCGGAACACGCGCAGACCGTCGATCACGCGGGCGACGCGCTCGAAATCGGGGGCGCCGGCCAGATCGAAGGAGAACACCGAGGGCACGCCGCGCGGCAGGTAGCGTTCGGCGAGCGGATGCCAGGGATTGTCCGGCAGCCCCGGGTGGTGAACGGTAGCGACCGCCGGATGCGCCGCGAGATGCTCGGCGATCCGCTGAGCGGTCGCACTCTGCCGGGCGACCCGCAGGTCGAGCGTCTCGACGCCCTGCAGGATCTGCCAGGCGTTGAACGGCGACAGCGAGGGTCCCAGGTCGTGCACGTACTTCGACTTCGCCAGCACCGCGAACGCGTGTCCCTGCCCGAACCGCTCCCACAGCACCAGCTCGCCGAAGCGGGGATAAGGGCGGGTGAACTGGGGCCAGCGGTCGGGGTCGGCGCCGAAGTCGAAGCTGCCCTGGTCGACGATCACGCCGCCCAGCGATGAGCCGTGCCCGGCGAGGAACTTGGTCGCCGAGTGCACCACGAAGTCGGCTCCGTGGTCGCCCGGGCGCACCAGATACGGGGTCCCGACCGTGTTGTCGATCACCAGGGGCACGCCCGCCTCGTGGGCGATCTCCGAGACGAGGCGGATGTCGAGCACCTGCGCGATCGGGTTGGCGACCGATTCGGCGAACAGGACGCGGGTCTCGGGGCGGATCGCGGCGCGCCAGGCCGCCGCATCGTCCTGGTCGACGAAGGTCACCGGGATGCCCCAGTCGGCGGCGGTGTCCTGCAGCAGGTCGATCGTGCCGCCGTAGAGCTGGTCGGCCGCGACGATGTGCCCGCCGCGGCCCGCGAGCGCGAGCAGGGCGACCGCGACCGCCGCCTGGCCGGAGGCCACGGCGACCGCGCTGACGCCGCCTTCGAGCCGCGCGACGCGCTCTTCGAGGATGAGCTGGGTCGGGCTGGCGTTGCGGCCGTAGATGATGCCCGGCTTGCGCAGCGCGAACAGGTCGGCGGCCTCGGCGAGGCTCGCGAACTCGTAGGCCGCGGTCTGGTGGATCGGCGGCACGGCGCTCGACTGCGGAGTGCCGGCGGAGAAGCCCGCGTGCACCTGTGCGGTCGCGAAGCCGGGGGGACAGTCGGAGCTCATGCATCCATCATCCGGAGCCGCGCCCGCGGGCGCCCGGATGTGTCCTCATGTTGCGTTCCGCGCGCCCCTCGAGGGGGCGGGTGTGCAGGGAATGGGGGTGTGGTCTCCTGCATGTGCGACCCGTGGGGTGCGGAACTCGGCAGCGAAGGGGCGGATATCCAGGGAATCAGTGCGACGTTTCCTGCGGATGCGACCCGTCGACGTCGGGGGGCAGGGGATCAGCAGGTCAGGGGATCAGGAGGATCTTGCCGGGGACGGCGCGGGACTCGGTGAGGGCGTGGGCACGGGCGGCCTCGGCGAGGGGGAGCTGAGGGCCGAGCTCGACGCTGAAGTCGCCGGCCTCGATGAGGTTGATCGTCAGGGGCAGAGCCTCGGCGCGCATCGCGAGCTGCTCCTTCGAGAGCGGGATCGGGCTGCCGCCGGAGTACGCCTGGATGCCGAAGCCCGCGGCATCCGGGCCGCGCACGATCGTCGCGATGCGATCGCGATCGGCGACCAGGGCGAGCGAGACGCGGATCGCCTCGTCGGTGCCGGCGCAGTCGAGCGCGACGTCGACGCCCTGCGGGGCGACCTCGCGGACCCGGTCCTCGAGCCCCTCGCCGTAGGCGACCGGGATCGCGCCGAGCTCGTGCAGCCGGTCATGACGGGCCGGGCTGGCCGTGGCGACCACCGTCGCGCCCCACAGCACCGCGTACTGGATCGCGGCCTGGCCGACCGCGCCCGAGCCGGCGTGCACGAGCAGCGTCTCGCCCTTCGCCACGTGCAGCGAGCGCAGCGCCTGATACGCCGTGCCCGCCGGGATCGCGAGCGACGCGCCCTCGGCGGCCGTCACGCCGTCGAGCAGGTGCGCGAGATGCGCGACCGGCTCCG
>JBASAE010000285.1:0-4558 GCA_049654285.1 Microbacterium sp. | reverse complement strand
TCGGCCCCGGCCGCGCCGGACTCCGGAGCGCCGGATGCCGGGGCGTCCGCTCCCCCGGCCCCCACGGCCACCAGCTGCGGGGTCTGCGCCTTCGCCTCGATGCTCTGCTCCGAGCGGCGCGCCAGGTCGAACGCGAAGGCGATGAACGCGGCGGCGTAGATCGCGATCGCCGTCCACAGCAGCAGCACCGAGAGCGATTCCAGATTCGCCATGTCAGTCCTCCTCCGAGGGGATGTCCTTGTCCTGCGTGCCAGCCGGGTCCTGCGGAGCGTCATCGCCGAGCAGTCGTCCGTGCCCGCGCATCAGATCGTCGAGGGCGGCCGCCAGCGTCGGGTCCTCGCCGCGCGCGAGGCCCGCATACTCCAGTGTGACGCCTGCGGCGCCCGGCGTGGCCTTGACCCACATGCGACGGCGCGGCACGAACAGCGCGAGGCCGAGGCCCGCCAGCGCGAGCAGAGCGAACGCCAGCACCCACGGTCCCGACTTGTCGTGGTGGATCTGCAGCGACACGTACCGCTTGACCGACTTCGTGAAGTCGGTCGCACCGGCCGGGGACGCGTTCTCGAACGTGACGGTCCCGAGGCCGTCCGGCAGGTCGGCGGTCTGTCCCGGCTGCAGCTGGATCGAGGCCGCGTCAGTGGTGCGCCCGGTCAGCTTGGTCATGCCGTCGGTGTCGAGCACGTACACCGACCGGGGGGTGCCGTCGTCGATGCCGAGGTCGCCGGCGTACACGTCCAGGGTGAGCACCGGGCTGATCAGGTCGCCGTAGGCGGAGGTCAGCGCACCGCTGTCGAGCTGCGCGACCGTCGGGTACAGGAAGCCGATCAGGCCGAGCTGCTCCGTCATCCCGTCCGGGATCTTGAGCACGCCGAGCGAGGTCATGTTGGTGTCCTGCGGCAGGAACGCCACCGGCCCGCTGGTGACCACGGTGCCCGCGGCGTTGCGCACCGTGATGGAGGGGGCGTAGCCGTTCCCGAGCAGATAGACCTTGTCGCCGTCGACCGGCAGCGGATGGTTCACCCGCACCGACCCCTTCCAGGTGCTCCTGTCGGTGTCCTGGACCGTGACGTTGGCGGAGAAGTCGCCGGCCTGGCCGGAGGCCGGCCCGCCGTAGGGCTGGTAGGTCACGTCGAACGAGTCGAGGGTGACCCGGTACGGGGGCATCGACGCCTCGGAGACAAACCGGCCGCGGTTCAGCGACGAGTAGTCCATCGGCGTGTTCACGAACGGCCCGCCCTCGATGACGACCCGCTGCCCGGTGTAGCCGAAGCTGCCACCCAGGCCGACCGCGATGAGCACGCCGACGAGCGCGATGTGGAAGATCAGGTTTCCGGTCTCACGCAGGTAGCCGCGCTCCGCCGACACCGAGAAGACCGGGCCGCGGTCGTAGCGGGCCACCCGGTAGCCGAGCGCACGCAGCTGCTTCTGTGCGACGTCGATCGCGCGTGCGGCCTCGGCTCTCTGGTCGGCGGGGGCGTCCCACACCCGTTCCCGGTGGTCGTCGAGCCGCGAGAGCCGCGCCGGCGTGCGCGGCGGTGCCGCGCGCAGCGCCTTCAGGTGGTGCCGGATGCGCGGGATGATGCATCCGATCAACGACAGGAACAGCAGCAGGTAGATCGCGGAGAACCACGGCGACGTGTACACGTCGAACAGGCTGAGCCTGTCGACGACGGGGAACAGGTCGGGGTTGTCGGCCTTCCACTTCACCACGCCGTTCGGGTCGGCGGTGCGCTGCGGGAAGATCGAGCCGGGGATCGCCGCGATCGCGAGCACCAGCAGCAAGACCAGCGCGACCCGCATCGAGGTGAGCTGACGCCAGGCCCAGCGCAGCCAGCCGGTGGCGCCGAGCTTCGGCTGCACGATGTCGTCGCGCTCAGCGGCGTCCACGTGGTCCGAGGGGCGCAGCGGATCGTTCACCGACGCGCCCGTCGAAGTGTCAGAGGGGGAGGTAGACAGTGCTCATCACCGCCCCGAGCCGCGACATGATGTCGGTCCAGACGCCGGTCACCATCAGCACGCCGAGCAGGATCAGCAGGATGCCGCCGACAATGTTCACGGTGCGGATGTGACGCCGCAGGAACCCCACGGCCTTCGTCGCCCAGCCGAAACCGAGCGCGAGCAGCAGGAACGGGATGCCCAGTCCCAGCGAGTAGGCGACGCCGAGCAGCGCCGCCCGCGCGGGATCGCCGAGGTTGATCGAGACGGCGATGATCGCCGAGAGGGTGGGCCCCATGCAGGGCGCCCAGCCGAAGCCGAGCGCGACGCCGAGCAGCGGAGCACCGATGAGCCCGGCACGGGAGCTCACCTGCATCCGCATCTCACGCTGCGCGAAGCCGAAGAATCCGAGGAACACGAGGCCCATCAGGATGATCACCACGCCGAGGATGCGGGTGATGACACCGGTCCACTGCAGCAGGAACGCCCCGACCGTACCGCTGAGCACGGTGTAGGCGACGAACACCGCGGTGAAGCCGAGGACGAAGAGCAGCACACCCAGCACGAGCCGCCCGCGACCGCTCCGCGCCTTCGGGGACGGCACGGTCCGTGCGGCGGCATCCGTTCCCGCCGCTCCCCCGATGAACCCGAGGTACCCGGGCACGAGCGGCAGCACGCAGGGCGAGAGGAACGACACCAGGCCGGCGAGCATCGCGAGCGGGATCGCCACCCAGAGCGCCCCGAAGCCGATGACGTCGCCCGTGCTCACGCGCTCTCCTCGAGCACATCGCCGATCATGGTCGAGAGGATGGAGGTGCCGCCGATCGGGCCGATGATGCGTGCGGCGACACGGCCCTCCCGGTCGAGGACGAGAGTGACCGGGGGCGCCTGCAGCGGTGCGTCCTTCGCGAAGGCGAGCTTCGCCTCGCCACCGTCGGCGTCGAGGATGCTGGGGTAGGTGATGCCGAACGTCTCGTTGAAGGCCTTGGCGGTGTCGGCGCTGTCGTAGATGTTGACACCGATGAAGGTGACATCCTGATCCTGGTACTTCTGCCAGACGGCCTCGAGGTCCTTCGCCTCCACCCGGCACGGCCCGCATGTGGCGTACCAGAAGTTCACCACGGTGACCCCACCGCGCGCATCGGCGCCGGAGAACTCGGCGCCCGATTCGGTGGTCCCGCCGAAGTCGACGGGCGCGCCGCGGTCGGCCGGGGGGATCTCAACGGTGCGCAGGTCGTTCGAGCTGTAGACGGTCTCGCCGTCCTTGTACGCTTCGGCGCCGGGGTCGGTGCCCGTGCATGCGGCGAGGCCGATCGCGAGCACCGCGGCGAGCGCGGCTCCGATCAGGGGGCGGACACGGGTGAACACGCTGGGAATCGTACGCGTGAATCCTATGCGCGCTCTGAACCGCACGTGGCTTGCCCGCCACCGGTCGGGTGACGCGTCACACCGCGCCGAGGTCGACGCCGGATGCGGCGGGCTCGGTGTAAGCGACCTCGCGCCAGGCGCCGAGGTCGTCGCGCTCGAAGCTCGTGATGCTCGAGAGCGCACAGCGCCGGGTGCGCGGGTCATGCCGCAACGGCAGGCCCGCCACGGCGAGGTGCGCGATCCAGATCGGCGCCTGATGCGAGACGAGCACGACGTCTCCGTCCGGGCTGCTCGCCGCGTCGTCCATCGCCGCGAGCATCCGGTCGGCGATCCGCGCATAAGGCTCGCCCCAGCTCGGCAGGTCCGGATCGCGCAGGTGCCGCCAGTTCAGCGGGTTGCGCAGCGCCACCGACATCCGCCTGCCCTCGAACACGTTGCTCGGCTCGATGATCCGCGCGTCGATGAACGGGGTCAGCCCGAAGGCCGAGGCGAACGGCTCCGCGGACTCCTGGGTGCGCTGCAACGGCGAGCAGCGCAGGTCGGTCACCGGGCGTCCGTCCGCGACCAGGGAGTCGGCCGCGGCCTGCGCCATCGCCCGTCCGGCCCGGCTGAGGCGATATCCCGGAAGGCGGCCGTAGAGGATGCGTTCGGGATTGTGCACTTCGCCGTGCCGGACCAGGTGCAGCCGCATGCTCATGCCGAGCGGTACCGCGCCGCACCGAACCCGATGACGAAGTAGCCGATGAACGGGATCAGCCAGAGCAGGAAGAACGAGAACAGCCCGCCCTTGCCGAAGCGCGCGCCGAGCTTGACGGCCACGACGATCCCGAAGATCCAGCCCACCACCGGGATCAGATACAGCAGCGCCAGCCAGCCCGACATCCCGGCGATCCTCACCACGTAGATCACGTTCACGATGGGGATGATGGCGAGGATGCCCGGATGACCGGCCTTCGTGAACACCTTCCACAGTGCGACGACGACGAGCACGTAGAAGACGAAGGCGAGCGCACCGGAGGTGCCCGAGAAGATCATCCCGTACAGCCTGTCGACGGCGTCGGTGGCGGACGTGGCGAGGAAGGGGCTCATGCCCGCGAGTCTACTGATGAAAGGAGCCGAATAGACTTGTCGCACGCTTGTCGCGATAAGACCACGACAAGCGCCCACAAGCCCCCATAAGGAGGAACCTTTCGTGCTGCGCACTCACACGGCGGGCTCGCTGCGAGCCTCGCACATCGGTCAGACCGTCACGCTC
>JBASAE010000284.1:0-8008 GCA_049654285.1 Microbacterium sp. | reverse complement strand
GTCCTGGACGGCGATCAGCGGGATGCCGAGCGCAGAGGCGCGGCGCAGATGCGACAGGAACAGATCGGAGTCGACGTGGTCGACGAGGATCCATTCCCCGGCCGTGCCGGAGAGCAGCGAGTCGCGGGAGAGCGCGAGCAGCTCGCGGAACCAGCGGTGCGCGACGGCGGGCAGGTGCGGGGCCGGCCTGCGGAAGTCGTCCCAGGCGATCCCGCTGCGGATCCACGCCCCCGTGCGGGAGCTCGCGGACAGCGGCCGGATCGCCAGCCGCACCTCCGGGGTCTCGCGCATCAGCTCGCGCGGCGTGACGGCCACGGTCCGTCGCGGCGCCCACTGATTGGTGTTCTCCTCGTAGACGCGCAGCTCGATGCCGAGGGCAAGCGCCGTGGTCACCGGGGGCGGCGCCGCAGACGCCGCGAGCAGGCGCTGCCAGGGCGGGGGCGGAGCAGGGGTGGGCGAAGCGGGCTCCTCTCCCCCGCTCAGCGCGGTGGCGACCACGTGCTTGCAGGCCGACCGCATCGGACAGGTGCAGCGTGAGGAGAGGATCCGCGGTATCCGTCCGGACAGATCGACGGTGATCGAACAGTCGTAGCCCGTCGGGCCGCTCCCCCGAACGGACGACCGCAGGATGCGGGCATCCGCATCCCACCGCACGTCCACGACCATGCCGAGGCGGGCGTACTCGACGCCGCGCTGATACGCCCCCGCACCGACGTGACGCCGGATCGCATACTCGTCGAGGTGCGGGATCGCCATGCAGCCATCCTTTCAGCAGCCTCTGACACGGGGCGGCCGGTGCCCCTCACCACGACGGATCGTGATATCCGCGCGTGGCTGCCCGCATCGCAGCACGATGCCCCGCGCGACCTCGGCGCGGGGCATCAGCGAGGTCAGCTCGCGCGGGCGATGCGCGCGAGGACGCCGTGGACGAACGCGCCGGAGCCGTCGGTGGACAGGTCCTTGGCCAGCTCCACGGCCTCGTCGATCGCGACGGCGGTCGGCACCTCCGCGTTGTAGAGGAGTTCCCAGACGGCGATCCGCAGCACCGCGCGGTCGACCGCGGGCATGCGATCCAGCTTCCAGTCCCGAGCGTTCGTGATGATCTGCTCGTCGATCTCGTCACGATGGTCGATGATGCCGTCGACGATCTCGCGGGCGTACAGCCAGGAGGCCTCGCGGGCGGGCTCGTTCGCCGCGCGCTTCGCCTCGGCGGCGAGGGTCACCGAGACGTCGTCACCGCGGATGTCCGAGGCGAAGAGGATGTCCAGGGCGCGCTTGCGCGCCTTGCTGCGGGCGCTCAACCTGTGTCGCCGAATCAGTCGTTGACGCGACCGAGGTAGTCCCCGGTGCGGGTGTCGACCTTGACCTTGGTGCCGGTCTCGAGGAACAGCGGCACCTGGATCTCGTAGCCGGTCTGGACGGTCGCCGGCTTGGTGCCGGCCGAGGAGCGGTCGCCCTGCAGGCCGGGCTCGGTATAGGTGATCTCCAGCACGACGGAGGCGGGAAGCTCGACGTACAGCGGGTTGCCGTTGTTCAGCGCGATCTGCACCTGCTGGTTCTCCAGCATGAAGTTGGCGGCATCGCCGACGGTGGCGGCGGGGACGTTGATCTGGTCGTAGTCCTCGACGTCCATGAACACGAAGCTGTCGCCGTCCGTGTACAGGTACTGGAAGTCGCGGCGGTCGACGTTCTCGATCTCGATCTTCGTTCCGGCGTTGTAGGTCTTGTCGACGGTCTTGCCGGTGACGACGTTCTTCAGCTTGGTGCGCACGAAAGCACCGCCCTTGCCCGGCTTGACGTGCTGGAACTCCACGACGCTCCAGAGCTGTCCGTCGATCTTGATGACGATGCCGTTCTTGATGTCTGCGGTGGATGCCATGTGTGGGGTTCCCGTTCGTGTCGAAGTGCGATGGCGCGTGGCGCGGATGCGCGCGGAAGACGGCCGAGAGACGATTCTACCCGCTCTCCGCGCCAGGACCCGTCAGCCCTTCCCGTCCGTCGGAGGCCCGCTGCCGCGCGGTGATCAGAGCAGCGCGACGAGCTCCCGCACTGCACGGCGGTAGCCGTCTGTGCCCTCGCCGATCACGCGTACCGCGGCGACGTCGTGCAGATACGAGAAGTGCCGGAACTCCTCGCGCGCGTACACATCCGAGATGTGCACCTCGGCGAAGGGCAGGGAGACGCCGGTGAGCGCGTCGCGCAGCGCGACCGACGTGTGCGTCAGCCCACCGGGGTTGATGACGATGCCCGCGCAGTCCTCGCGCGCGGCGTGGATCGCGTCGATCAGCACGCCCTCGTGGTTGCTCTGCAGCGCGCGCATGTCGTACCCCAGCTCGGCCGCGGCCTCCGCCGCGAGGCGCTCCACGTCGGCGAGTGTCGCCGTGCCGTACACCTCGGGCTCGCGGGACCCGAGCAGGTTGAGGTTCGGTCCGTTGAGGAGCAGCAGACGGCGGGGTGAGATCACCCGCCCACGCTATCAGCGGGCGCTGAGAGCGCGGAGCATGACGTACTCCTCGCCGTTGTCGTGCGCGGTGACCTCACCGGTGCGCACGAAACCGCACCGCTCGTAAGCGCGCTGTGCGCGGACGTTGTCCACATGCACCTCGAGGAACAGCGCCGAGTGGCCCTGCTCCCGGCTCCATGCCTCGGCGGCGTCGAGGAGCGCCTCGATGGTGCCGCCGCCGCGGTGCCCGTCCACGATGTACACGCCCACGACGAGGCCGGCGCCGGGGCGGTCACGGCTCGTCAGCACGGTCGCCGTGCCGATCCACCCACCGCCGTCCGCGACGGCGACGAACTGCGCCGCTCCGTCCCCGACCGCGGAGTTCTGCGCGCGCTGCTGCCAGAAGACGTCCGGCTGCGCAGCGGCGTGCGGCGCGGTGTCGAGGAATGCCAGGTGCGCGACCGGATCGGCCAGCGCCCGCAGGCGCAGCGCCTTCACCTCGGCCCACTCGTCGGCGCGGATGCGGCGGACCTCGGCGGTCATGCCCCGATCTCCTGGTAGGCGGCGAACAGCAGCGACTCGTCGGGCGCCTGCAGCACCGTGGGCTTGGCGATGTCGTCGAGCACGATGAAGCGCAGCATGCCGCCGCGGGTCTTCTTGTCGCGCTGCATCGTGGCGAGCAGCTGCGACCAGGCCCCGGCCCGGTACGTGGTCGGCAGGCCGAGCGACTCCAGGATGCCCCGGTGCCGCTCCGCCGCGGCATCGGAGAGCCGCCCGGCCAGCCGGGAGAGCTCTGCCGCGTACATCATGCCCACCGAGACCGCCGCGCCGTGCCGCCACTGGTAGCGCTCGGCGTGCTCGATCGCGTGTCCGAGCGTGTGCCCGTAGTTGAGGATCTCGCGCAGCCCGGCCTCGCGGAAGTCGTCCGAGACGACCTTCGCCTTCATATCGATCGCGAGCTCGACCGTGCGACGGAACTCGTCCGTCGCCGGGTCGATCGCACGCTGCGGGTCCGCCTCGAGGATGTCCAGGATCTCCGGCGCCCAGATGAAGCCGGCCTTCACCACCTCGGCGTAGCCCGCGGTCGCCTCGTTCGCGCTCAGGCTCGTCAGCTCGTCCAGGTCGCCGATCACCGCCCGTGGCGCCCAGAACGCGCCGACCAGGTTCTTGCCCTCCGCGGTGTTGACGCCGGTCTTGCCGCCGACGGCGGCGTCCACCAGACCCAGCACCGTGGTGGGCACCTGCACGACCTGGACGCCGCGCAGCCAGGTCGCCGCCACGAAACCGGCGACGTCGGTCACCGCTCCCCCGCCGTAGCCGACCACGGCGTCCGTGCGGGTGAAGTCGGCCTGCCCCATCACCTGCCAGCAGAACGCGGCGACCTCGATGCGCTTGCCCTGTTCGGCGTCGGGGATCTCGGCGAGCAGCACCTCGCGCGATCCGTCGGCGATGAGTCGCTCGCGCAGCTCGGCGGCACGCTTCGCCAGGGTCGGCGGATGCACCACGAGGACCTTGCGCACAGCGGGGTCCAGCGCGCCCGCGACACGGTCGAGGATGCCCCGTCCGATCGTGATCTCGTAGCTCTCGCGTCCCGTCACGCCGATCGTGGTGGTCTCCGCGCTCATCCCTGTGCTCTCCTCGTCCTCATCCGAGTGCTCGCCGCCAGGCGACGATCTCCTCCGCGATCCTGCCCATCGGGCGCCGCGACGTGTCGATCGTGCGATCGGCGACCTGTGCGTACCAGTCCTTCCGTGCCGCGAAGATCTCCGTCCAGCGTGCCACGGGATCGTCCCCCGCGAGCAGCGGCCGTCCTCCGCCGCGGATCCGGCCGGCCACGGCCTCGGCCGAGACCGTCAGGAACACCACCGGATGCTGCGCCAGCAGCTCCCGGGTTCCGGCATCCGTCACCGCTCCGCCGCCCAGCGACACGACGCCGCCCTCCTGGAGCGCCTGCGCGACCGCCTCCCGCTCCAGCTCGCGGAAGTACGCCTCGCCCCGGTCCGCGAACAGCGCCGGGATCGGTCCGTGCGCGGCTGCGATGCGCTTGTCGGTGTCGATGAACGCCACTCCGAGACCGCGGGCGACGCGCCGTCCGATGCTGGTCTTGCCCGCGGCCATCGGACCGACCAGCACGACCGTCAGAGGGCGTTCCGCCGGGGTCGTCATCCGTCAGTCTTCGTCGAGCGCGAGCAGCGCGGCTTCCGAGGCCGGTGCCGTGCGCAGCTCCTCCGGGATCGCGGCGAGGTACGACTCCAGGTTGCGCCGGGTCTCGCCCACGCTGTCCCCGCCGAACTTCTCCAGCACGGAGTTCGCGAGCTCGATCGCGACCATCGCCTCGGCGACCACGCCCGCCGCCGGGACCGCGCAGACGTCAGATCGCTGATGGTGCGCCGTCGCCGCCTCGCCCGTCGCCACGTCGATCGTGCGCAGGGCGTGCGGGACGGTGGCGATCGGCTTCATCCCGGCCCGTACCCGTAGCACCGTGCCGGTCGACATGCCGCCCTCGGTCCCTCCCGCACGATCGGAGCCGCGGGTGATGCCGCCCTCGGCCTCGAACAGCTCGTCGTGCGCGGCGGAGCCGCGGCGTCGCGTGGTCTCGAACCCGTCTCCGACCTCGACGCCCTTGATGGCCTGGATGCTCATCAGAGCCTGTGCGAGGCGTCCGTCGAGCCGGCGGTCCCAGTGCACGTGAGAGCCCAGCCCGGGCGGCAGGCCGTACGCGAGCACCTCGACGATGCCGCCGAGCGTGTCGCCGTCCTTGCGAGCCGAGTCCACCTCCGCGACCATGCGTTCGGAGGTCGCGGCGTCGAAGCAGCGTAGCGGGTCGGCGTCCAGGGCGTCCACGTCGTCCGGCACCGGCAGAGCGGCGCCCTCGGGAACCCGCACCGGGCCGATCGAGAGCGTATGGCTCACCAGACGGATGCCCAGTTCGCCGAGGAAGGCGCGGGCGATCGCCCCGAGCGCCACGCGGGCGGCGGTCTCGCGCGCGCTCGCCCGCTCGAGGATCGGCCGGGCCTCGTCGAAGTCGTACTTCTGCATGCCGACCAGATCGGCGTGACCGGGGCGCGGCCGGGTCAGCGGGGCGCTCCGGCCGCGCGACCTGTCGGAGAGCTCGGCGGGCGCCGGATCCATGACCTCGGTCCACTTCGGCCATTCGGTGTTGCCGATGCGCAGCGCGATCGGGCTGCCGAGGGTGCGCCCGTGGCGTACGCCCCCGGAGATCGTCAGCTCGTCCTGCTCGAACTTCATCCGCGACCCGCGGCCGTAGCCGAGCTTGCGTCGCTGCAGGTCGGCCTGGATGTCCTCGGCGAGCAGGGGGACGCCGGAGGGCAGGCCCTCCATGACGGCGATGAGTTCTGGGCCGTGCGATTCGCCGGCCGTGAGCACACGGAGCATTGCTCTAGTCTTCCATGGCCAGGGCGTCGCGCATGACGGCCAGCACCGCGCGCTCATCCGGCAGGGCCCGCTCCGCGTCGCCGTGCAGGAAGATCCGGATCTGCAGCACGGCCTGGTGCAGCAGCATCTCCAGCCCGGTCACCACGGGGGCGTCCGTCCACGCCGCAGCCAGCGCCGTCGGCCACGGTGCGTACGCCGCGGAGAACAGCGCGCCGCCGTTCCGGGCCAGCAAGCGGGTCACGTCGTCCGGGAGGACGGCCGAACCGGGCAGGGTCGACACCGTGAGGTCGACGGGGCGCGCGGCCTCCCCGATCGCCGCCGCGGTGCAGGCCAGGCCGATCCGCTCACCGAAGACGATCAGCTCCGCGATCTGCTCCGGACGGCGCGCCATCACCTCGACGTTCTCCACGCCGAGACGCAGCAACGAGACCAGCGTCGAACGCGCGGTGGCCCCGGCTCCGAGGATCCGTGCGCGACGCGAGGCGCCGAGCCCCGCGTCGGCGAGGGCGGCGGCGAGACCCGCGACATCGGTGTTGAAACCCCGGTTCCGCTCCCCCAGCAGCAGCGTGTTCACCGCGCCGGTGAGCGCGGCATCCTCGTCCACCGAATCGGCGTGTGCCCGCGCGGCCTCCTTCAGAGGCATGGTGAGGGAGAGCCCGCGCCACGATCCGTCCAGGGCCTCCACGGCGGCGGAGAAGCCCCCCGCGTCCACCCGACGTCGGCCGTACTCCCAGTCGAGCCCGAGCAGCGCGTAGGCCGCGGCGTGCAGCTGCGGAGAGCGGCTGTGCGCGATCGGGTCCCCCCAGACCGCGAGTCGGTTGCGGACGGTCGTCATGGCTCGGCTACTGCGCGTAGCATCCTTCGTCGTTGTTCGCGTCGCACCACTGCTTCAACTGCTCGATCGCCTTCTGGTGCTCGGCGTAGGTCGTCGTGAACACGGTCTCTCCGGTCTCCAGGTTCACCGTCACGAAGTACAGCCACGGGCCGTCGGCCGGGTGCATCGCGGCCTCGATGGCGGCGTCGCTGGGCGCCGAGATCGGCCCGATCGGCAGCCCCGGGTGCACATAGGTGTTCCACGGGTTCGGATCGGTGAGCGCCTTCTCGGAGGAGCCGGCGGATCCGGCATGCAGCTCCCCCACCCCGTACTGCGCGGTCGAGTCCATCTGCAGCTTGCCGAACGTCTCGTCGTTGCTCGGATCGAGACGGTTCTCGATCACGCGGGACACCTTGGCGAAGTCGGAGGTGCGGCCCTCGCGCTGGATGATCGAGGCGATCGTCAGCACGCGCTGCTCGTCGCCCGCGGAGACCCCGGCGTCCTTCAGGGACTCACGGGTGCGATCGACCATCCCCTGGATCACGTCCTGCGCGGTGGCGCCCGGGTCGAAGGTGTAGACCGCGGGGAACAGCCACCCCTCCAGGGAGTCCGCCTTCACCCCGTATACCGAGGGGTCCTTGACCGCGGCCTCCAGGTCGGCCTGCGGCATGTCCAGGGTCTTGGCGATCTGGGGGAGGAAGTCGGCGATCGTGCCGCCCTCCGGCACCGAGGCGTAGCTCTCCACCCGGTTCTTGTCGTCCTGGAGGGCCTCGAGGGCCGCCGCAGCGGTCATCTTCTGCTGCAGCTTGTAGGTGCCGGGGTAGAACGTGACGCTCTTGCCGCTGCTGACGAGGTAGTCGTAGAACACGTCGGCGGTCTTGGTGACACCGGCGTCGTGGAGCGACTGCGACACGGCACCGCCGGTGTCACCGTCCTTGATGGTGACCAGTGCCTCGCCGGTGGCGATGCCCGCTTCGTAGTCCTTCGGCTCGCCCCACCCGAGCTTGTCGCTGATCGCGTCGCCGTAGTTGTTCCACAGCACGGCGACGCCCGCACCGATGCCGCCCAGGATCAGCAGGAGCACGATCAGGGCCACGAGACAGCCCCGCCCCTTCTTCTTCGGGCGCTCATGATGCACGTTCGCCGCGAACAGATCGTGCAGCTCCCCGTGCTCGGCGACGGACTCCGAGCGGGACGACTCGGCGCCCTGGCCGGACGAGGACTCCGCGCGGACGGGCTCGGCCCCGGAGACTCCTCCGCCGGGCACACCCTCCCCCGGGTCGACCCCCGCCGCCGTGGCGGTCGCGGCCACCTGCTCCTCGACGCGCACCGGAGGCACGGCGGGCACGGGCTCC
>JBASAE010000283.1:0-1938 GCA_049654285.1 Microbacterium sp. | reverse complement strand
GCAGTACTCTCCCGGGGGCAAGTACTTCGTCGGTCCCCTGCTCGACAGCGCCGCCGCCATCAGCGCCATCGACCACTGCGTGGAGGTCGCTCTCCCCCACATGGAGAAACTGCGTGATCTGAGCGGTGAGACGATCCATCTGGCCCGTCTGCAGCAGAGCAAACTGAGGTTCCTGGCGGCGATGGAGTCTCTTCAGCCGATGCGGGTGACGAACCGTGCGGGACGCGTGCTTCCCGCGCATGCCACGGCGGCCGGAAAACTCCTGCTGTCCTCTCGTTCGGACGAGGAGGCCGTCGCCGTCCTGGACGGTGCCGTGGCCCTCACCCATCGGACCATCATCGACGTCGACGCCTTCCGCGCCGAGCTCGCCGCCACCCGGAAAGCGGGCTACGGACGCGCCATCTCAGAGGCGGAGATCGGAGTGGCGGCCTTCGCGGTACCCGTCTTCTCCCCCTCGGGCGACGTCATGTGCGCGCTGACGCTGACCGGGCCGCTCCCCCGCTTCATTCAGGAGGGCGAGCGCGAGACCCGGCAGCTGAGCCGGGAACCGGCGTTCATCGCCGCGCTCCGGGCGACCTCTGCGGCGATCACCGCCGACCTGAGGTTCTGATCCCGCGGTCCAGCCGCCGATAAGAGGCTGTGCGGGGCGATCGGCGCGGTCCTGCGCGTCCCGTCGCTCACGGGATGCGTAGCAGGGCGTGCACCGCGCGGCCCAGAGGCGTCGCCGGGTCGGCCAGGTCGAGGGGCAGGTCGAAGTGGTTGCGGCCGGGGATGTCGGCGATCTCCTCGGCGCGGTTGCCTGCCGCGCGCCAGGATGTCGCGAACTCGTGACCCTGCCGGGCGAACTCGCGGGTGTCGTGCTGCGCCCAGGTCACCAGCAACGACGTCGACGATGGGCCGATCAGCGCCTGCGGGCTGAGCCGCCAGGCCTCCGTCTCGTCGAGCCCGAGGGGGTCGTTGACGTAGGTGCCGACCAGCGGGCGCAGGTCGTAGATGCCGCTGAGCAGCGTCGCGCTGCGGATCGGGGCGCGCGCCGCATCCGTTCCCGCCGCACTCCCCAGCAGCATCATCAGCGCAAGATGCGCCCCGGCCGAACTCCCTGCGAGATGCACCCGGGCAGGATCGACGCCCAGCTCGGCGGCGTGGTCGAGGATCCATGCAAGCCCGCGGCGGCACTCCTCGACGATCTCCGCCAGGGATGCCTCCGGGGCGAGGGTGTACTCCAACGCGATGAACGCCGCTCCGGCCGCGACGATCTGCGCGGCAGGGGCACAGGCGTTCTCCTTGCTCTCCTCCTGCCAGTAGCCGCCGTGCACGAGCACCAGCACCGGGACGGCGTGCTCGCCGCCGGGATGGAACAGGTCGAGGCGGTGCCGCGCGCCGGGACCGTAGGAATGCTCGACCGGCGGCAGCTCCTCGCGCACCCGATGGCTCGCGCTCGCAGCGCGGCGCAGCTCATCAGCCATCGAGGACACCTCAGAGCTCGGCGAGTACGCCACCGCGCGCTCCTCGTCGCGGAGCGCACGCCAGGGCTCGGTCCCGCCGGTCGAAGAGGAAGAGGGCACGACAGGTCCTGAGGGATCCGCGCTCAGGCGGCGCCGGACTCCCCGCGCAGCAGAGCGAGCACACCGTCGCGGACGTGCTCCAGGTGATGTGCGAGCACGGCCTCGGCCTTCTCGACGTCACCCGATGCGACGACCTCGACGAGCTCCTCGTGCGAGTGGCGATGGCCCTCGGTCGACACCATCCGCCAGCCGAGCACGTAGCGGCCCAGCTTGAGGCGCAGCTGCTCGATCAGCTCCCACATCAGCGGACGGTGTTCGGCGTCGTAGAGCGCCGCGTAGAACCCGGTGCGGGCCTCGACGAACTCGCCGCCCTCGGAGATGGCATCGGCGACGCCGGCGAGCTCACGCAGCTTCACGACGCGCTCGGGGGTCA
>JBASAE010000282.1:0-2696 GCA_049654285.1 Microbacterium sp. | reverse complement strand
GACATGATCGCGGCGATCACCGCGACGATCGCGACCGGGATCCCCCAGCCGACGAACATCGATGTCGCGAGTGCCACGATCGCGGCGAACAGCGCCCAGGGCGCCAGTCGAGTGCTGTCCTCGGCCTCGTGGGCGGGGTGCGGTGCCCATTCCGCGATCGGCCCGTCGTCGACGCCGAGCTCGGCCCCCGCCTCGATCGGCCCGGTGGGCAGCCGCTCATACCCTCCCCGGGCGCCCGGCAGCGGGGCATCGGTGTACGGACTGCCGGTGCCGGCCTGCTCGTCGAAGCTCGCGCCGCTCATGCCGGACTCACCTGGATCTCCGTCACCGGCAGCGTGGAGTCGGCGCCGAACGCGAGGGTCGACGGCCCGCTGCCCGAGGCGATCAGCTCGGCGGCGAGCGCGGCGATCATCGCACCGTTGTCGGTGCACAGGCTCAGCGGAGGGACCCGCACGGTCACCCCCGCGGCCGTGGCGCGTTCCAGCGCCACGTCGCGCAGACGGCGGTTGGCGATCACCCCTCCGCCGAGCAGCAGTCGTGGAACGCCCCGGTCCTGGCACGCGGCGAGCGCCTTGGTGACGAGCACGTCGACGACCGCCTCGCGGAAGCTCGCCGCGACATCGGCCACCGGGATCTCGGCCCCCTCAGCCTCGGCGCGCTCGATCCAGCGGGCGACCGCGGTCTTCAGCCCCGAGAACGAGAAGTCATAGCGGTGCTTCGCCAGGTCGGACGCCCGGGACAGTCCGCGCGGGAACCTGATGGCGTTCGGGTCCCCCTCGGCTGCGGCGCGGTCGATCTGCGGCCCGCCGGGATAGGGAAGGCCGAGCAGGCGGGCGACCTTGTCGAACGCCTCGCCGGCCGCGTCGTCGACGGTCTCGCCGAGCAGTTCGACATCCGTGGTGAGGTCGCGCACGTGCAGCAGCGAGGTGTGCCCGCCGCTGACCAGCAGCGCGATCGTCGGGTATTCGAGGGGGTCGCTCTCGGGCGTGAGGATGTCGGCGGCGATGTGACCCACGAGATGGTTCACCGCGTACAGCGGCTTGCCGAGGGAGACGGCCAGCCCCTTGGCCGCGCCGACACCGACCATGAGGGCGCCGGCGAGGCCGGGGCCGCTGGTCACCGCGACCGCGTCGAGGTCGCAGAGCGCGACCTGCGCCTCGGCGAGCGCCTGAGCGATCGAGGGCTGCAGCGCCTCGAGATGTGCGCGGGCGGCGACCTCGGGCACCACGCCCCCGTAGCGGGCGTGCTCGTCCATGCTGGAGGCGATCGTGTTCGAGAGCAGCGTGCGGCCGCGCACGATCCCGATGCCGGTCTCGTCGCAGCTCGTCTCTATGCCGAGCACCAGTGGTTCAGGCATCCGCGCCCCCTCCGCCGTCGCCGCCCGGAGGACGATCCGTGTTCCGCAGGATGTCTCCGCCGGATTCCTCCTGCAGCCGTGCCGTCGTCCTGGATTCCTCGGTGGCCCACCTCGACAGGTCGAGCCGCATCACGATCGCGTCCGTGCCCCCGGGGTAGTACCGCGGGCGGCGGGCGATCTCGGCGAACCCCTCAGACGCGTACAGCGCCTGGGCGACCGGGTTGTCGGCGCGGACCTCGAGGAACGTCTCCCGGGCGCCCCGGGTCGCGGCCTCGTCGAGCAGCGCGCGCAGCAGCTCCCGTCCCCTGCCCTGCCCGCGTACGTCCTCGGCGAGGGCGATGGTCTGGATGTCGGAGTCCGATCCCCCGGGAGCCCTGACCCCGCCATACCCGACGACGAGTCCCTCCTCCTCGTCGACGAGATAGCGACCCAGGTCGCTGGCGAGCTCGGCCGCCATGGTCTGCGGGCTCCAGGCGTCCTCGGGGAAAGAGGCGTTCTCGAGCGCCATGATCGCGTCGAGGTCCGCCGGGGTCGCCTGCCGGAGCGTCATCGGCCGACCTGCCGGGGGATGCTGACGTCCGGATGCCGCAGGTACAGCGGCTCATCGCCGGCGAGCGTCCGTCCGGCGGCGAGCGCCCGAGCGCCGACTCGGGCGAGAGCCGCGGCGTCGATCGTCGTCGTCCAGGTCGGCGGAGCATCGAGCGCGGCGGCGTCGAGCGCGTTCTGCGGGAGGAGCCTGGTGGGCGCGACGAGCTCCGGGATGCCATCGGCATCCGTGCCGTCGAACACGCTCACCGCGACCTCCCGGCGACGCGCGTCGGTGACGATGGCGAAGCGGGCCCCTCCGGCGTCCCGCCGTGTGAGAGCAGCGGCGTAGTGGCTCGGAACCGGCACGACGGGGATGCCACGTCCCAGTGCGAACGCACGGGCGGCGGCGATGCCGATCCGCAGACCGGTGAAGGGGCCCGGGCCCATGCCGGCGACCACGTGCGTGATGCCCGGACGGGCGACCTGTGCGAGCAGGTCGCCGATCACCTCGGCATGCCCGAGCGGGTCGGCGCTGGACGCCTCGGCGACGACCGTACCGGCGGCGTCGACGACGGCGACGGCCGTGCCCAGTGAGGTGTCGACGGCGAGGATCACCCCTCCAGCGTAACCGTGTCGCACCGCGCCCTCCCCCGCCCGCGCCCTCATCACTCCGCCTGCGCCATCCCGCCGCGCCGCCGGAGCCCCACCCTGACGACCCCCGCCGCGAGTCGGGCTCCTCCGCGGCGGCGGCCCGCGTTCGCCGGGTGGATCAGCGGCCGATGCGCGTGATCGTCACGATGCGCGGCGCATC
>JBASAE010000281.1:0-1642 GCA_049654285.1 Microbacterium sp. | reverse complement strand
GTACATGCCCGACATCGAGATGAAGCCGCCGAGCGGGAGGACCTTGACGCCGTACTCGGTCTCGCCGATCCGCTTGGACCACAGCCGGGGTCCGAAGCCGATCATGTACTGCCCGACGCGCACCCCGAAGAGCTTCGCGGGCACCAGGTGGCCCACCTCGTGCAGTCCGATGGACACGCCCAGGCCGACGAGCATGAACAGGATGCCGCCCAGGTACAGCAAGATCTCCACCTGCTCACGGTACTGGGGAACCCTAGGAATCCGCCGATTCCCGATTGACGCGCCGCCGCCGTCCGGGGACCAGTGACCTGGGCGCCCTCCGGCTAGACTGGCCGCGTGACTCCACGGCAGCTGCGGATACTCCGTGGCGCCGCGTCATCGGCGATCGCCACGATCACCGCCGCCGTCTCGCATACGATCGGCGGGGGCGCGGCGCCGCATCCGTTGCTGATCCTCTCCGTCGCTGTGCTGCTCACGCCTGCGGCCGCTCTCCTCGTCGGCCGCCGCGTGCGTCTGCCCGGCATCGCCGCGGCGGTGCTGGCGACGCAGGGCGCGTTCCACGTGCTGTTCCATCTCACGGGCACCACCGTCGATTCCGGGCCCGGACCGGGGGCCTCCGGGCACGACCACTCGGCGATGACGATGAACGCCCTGCTGCGCGGAGCCGTCCCCGACGACGGCATGACGGCGGCGCACCTGGCCGCCGCCCTTCTCACGACGCTCCTGCTGTGGCGGGGGCAGGTGCTGCTGCTCGCGATCACGCACTGGCTGAGCGCCGCGTTGCGGCACGCCGTGCGCCCCGTGCCGATCCGTCCGTCGGCGCGCATCGTCCCCCCGCGTCACGAGACGATCCACGTCACACGACGCACTCCGCTCGGCTCCCTCTCCCGGCGGGGACCGCCGGCGCTCGCCCGCAGCGCGCAGGCATCCCGCTGACCCGCGCTGCACAGCACGCCGCCCGCTCCCGGGCGTTCCCCCTGCACGGCCGATCTCTGTGCCGTGCTCTGAGCTGTACGAGTGCAAGGAGTACCCATGTCCGTTTCCACATCCATCCGTCGCGGTGCGCTGTGCGCCGCGATCGCCGTCGGCGTCGCCATCGCCGCGCCTGCGGCCGCAAGCGCCCATGTCGGCGTCGACCCCGACCGCATCCCCGCGCAGGAGTCCACCCTGCTCACCTTCTCGTTCACGCACGGCTGCAAGGAATCGCCGACCACGGCGCTGCGCATCACGATGCCCGAAGGGGTCGGCGCCGTCTCCCCCACCTTCGACAGCGGCTGGGACGTCGACGTCGAGAAGGCGGAGAACGGCCTGGTCACCGCGGTCACCTACACGGCGGTGCGTCCCGTGCCGATCGGGCTCCGAGGTGCGGTCAGCCTCGCGTTCCGTCCCGGCCAGGACGCCCCGCAGTCGCTCGCGTTCCCGATCGAGCAGCGCTGCGAGTCAGGGTCCCACGAGTGGACGCAGCTGGCGGAGAAGGGCCAGAACCCGCATGACCTCGACGCTCCGGCGCCCGTCGTCACGCTGCTGCCCGCCGAGGGAGCAAGCGCGGCGGAGCACGGCGCCTCCGGGCACGGCGAGGACGAGCAGCAGGCCGGATCCGCGTCCGCCGACCCGGTCCCCGTCGCGCTGGGCGCAACCGGCC
>JBASAE010000280.1:0-7567 GCA_049654285.1 Microbacterium sp. | reverse complement strand
CCGGAGGACCCGCGACGACAGCGAGGACGGCCCCCGGGGCGACCGCCGCGAGCGCGGCCCGCGCGAGGCGCGTCGCCCCTTCGTCCCAGGCCCAGTCGACCAGGGTGCTCTCGGTGAACAGCGGGTGGTCGTCGGGACGGTCGGTGAAGACGATCCGCTGCGGGCCCTTCTGGTGGGCGAGGACCCAGTCGTGATGGGCGGAGCCGTGGCACAGCACCGCTTTCCAGCGCGGGTCCGGCTCGGCGGGCGACACCCGCACATCGACGGCGATGCCGCGTGTCCGCAGCCGATCCGCAGCCGAGACGGCGGCGTCCACGAAGCTCCCGTCGCCGGGAGGGCCGTCGAGGAGGATCCCGATCCGAGCGGCGTCAGCGGACACGGGGAGTCCAGTGGGCGGCGCCGGCGGCATCGCGCTCGGCGTCCTGCTGCGCGAGCAGGCGCAGGCCCGCGACGAGGACCCGGGTGGCGTCCTCCATGCCGGCACCGACGTCGAACGTCTTCCCCGAGGGGTAGTTGTCGGTGATGCCCTGCACGGCTCCGGTGCGCCGACCGAACAGGTTGCCGAGAGTCACCACCGGTGACGCCTCACGGTCGTTGCACAGCACCCCGGCGCGCACCCAGTAGTCGATGGTCTCCGCGTGGCGGGGCTGCATGTAGCCGCCGACCGAGGGGCGGCCGTTGCCCAGCATGTCCGAGTCGACGGAGCGCGTGACGCCGAGCCGATGGGGGACGCGCTCGACCCGGGCGGCGGCGGCGAACGCCGCGACGACGTCGTATGACGGTGCCGCGGGATAGCTGGGGTCGACGTAGGCGGCGGTGAGGCCGTCGCCGCGCACGACCCCGGTGGAGATGACCACGTCGCCGGGGGTGACGTACGGGTGCATCCCGGCCGCCGTGCCGAAGTACACCAGCACCTCCGCGTCGGAGTGCTCCATGATCTCGACCAGCGCGAGCTCCAGCTCGGGTGCGCCGCTGCCGGTCGCCACGACGGTGACCGCGACGCCGTCCATGTCGGCGGTGTAGAGCTGGAAGAGCCCCGTCCCGCCCACCATGCGGGTCGGGCCCAGTCTCTCGGCGAGAGCGCGGGCGTGGGAGCCGTCGGATCCGCCGAGCGGGTCGCGCACGGTGATGACCACGTAGCGGCCGATGTCCGCCGGGTCGGTGCCGGTGAGGGCCGGCTTGGCGTCGATGCTCAGGCCTCGTTCCGGGAGCCGGTCCCGGTACGGATGGGAGGCCCAGACCGCCTGACGCAACGCGTCGGCGGCCGCACGGTCCTCGTCCGTGACTCCTCGCGGGGTGTGGAATCCGCTCATCCCCTCTTCTCCTTCTCCGTGATCTGGACGGCCGATCGGAACGCCGCCCACTGCTGTCGGGCCTCGGTGCGGTCGTGCGGCGGGCCGATCCGTGAGATGGCGACGGCCGAAGCCGCCATCGCCGCTGAGGTCGCGGCGCCGATGTCGCCTCCGCTGCGCAGGTGCTCTGCGAGGAACGCGCCCGAGAACGCGTTGCCCGCGCCGGTGACGTCGACGGGGACGGAGCCCTCCGGCGGGAGCGCTTCGACGATCCGCGTCCCGTCCGAGACGACGGCGCCGCGCGCGCCGCGGCGCATCGCGACGACCGGGGCCCCGAGCCGATGCAGTCCGTCGAGCAGATCGTCTTCGTCGGTCCCGCCGCACAGCGCGGAGGCCTCGTCGAGGTTGAGGGAGAGGATCCCGGTGTCGCGGAGCACCTCCGTGATCCGCGGGCGCTCGGCCGGAGTGCAGATGCTCGCCGGTATCTCCCAGAGCAGCGGAACGTCCCTCTCGCGGACGACCGGCAGCAGCCCTTCCCAGAATCCGGGGTGCCAGCCCCGGAACACGTAGTAGCCGTGCGGTGATGCGACCGACTCCGGGAACTCCTCCGCCATGGTGCGCATCGCGACGTGCGCCTCCCAGTCCGGCAGGGGGCGTTCGTGTCGTTCCTCGCCCCGGGGGTAGGTGACGATCGTCCGCGAGGTCGGGCGCTCCACGCGCACGAACCCGTCGGTGCGGACGCCGAGTCGCTCGAGCAGTTCGCGATAGGGATCCGCGTCGCCGCCGACCTTGCAGGTGAGCGCGACCTCGTCGGCCACCAGCGCGGCGCCGAACGCCGCCCAGAACCCGGAGCCACCGGGGATCCCCGTGCTCACCGAGCCATCGGGCAGGTGGAGGTCGTCGAGGACCAGCCGTGACACCACGAGGACGTCGGGCTGGGGGAGTCGGTCGGCGGAAGGACGGCTGTGGGTCATTTGATGGCTCCTGCGCGCATGCCCTGGACGAACCAGCGCTGGGCGATCGTGAAGAGGACGACGACGGGGATGGTGACGATGGAGAGCCCGGCGAAGAACTCCGGCCAGTTCACCGAGTACTGCTCGAAGAAGCCGAGCATGCCGACGGGGATCGTGTAGTTGGCCTCGTTCCGGAGGAACACCATCGCGAGGTAGAGGTCGTTGTAGTACGTCATCGACTGCAGGACGACGACGATCAGCATCCCGGGCACGCAGAGGGGGAGGATCACGCTCCACAGTTGGCGCAGGCGTCCGGCTCCGTCCAGCTGTGCGGCCTCCTCGAGGTCGGCGGGCACGGTCAGGAAGTAGCCGCGCATGAGGATCACGGAGAAGGCGAACCCGCCGCTCGCGTAGACCAGCGCGAGGCCGAGGTGGCTCCCGAGCAGGCCCATGTCCCGCAGCAGGGTGAACAACGGGATGATGAGGATGTCCGGGGGGACCATGACCGTCGCGAGGACCAGCCAGAACAGCGCCTCCCGCCCGGGGAACCTCACGCGGGCCAGGGCATAGGCCGTCAGCACCGAGGTGATCAGGAGGATGACGATCGCGAGGGCGACGACGATGATGCTGTTCAGCGCGAAGTCGCCCACTCTCGCGGTCGTCCACGCGGCGGCGTAGTTCGAGAACATCCAGGAGCGCGGAAGGCCCCAGAGGTCGGTGTAGAACTCGTTCTGGTCCTTGACCGAGCCGCTCAGCATCCACACCACCGGACCGATCGCCTGGACGACGAGGAACGCCAGCGCGATGTAGAACGGGACGGCGGTGCCGAGCCGGCGCGAGGGGGACTGTGGCCTAGTCATCGCGACCGCCTCTCGAGAGCCGGGTGTAGAGGAAGGCGATCACCGCGGTGAGGAGGAAGAGGAGCACTCCCATCGCGGCGGCCCGTCCGAAGCGTCCGTACTGGAAGGCCTCGGTGTACATCGAGGTGAGCACCACGTCGGTTCCCGCGGTCCCCTTCGTCAGCACCCAGACCAGTTCGAAGCTGCGGACGAACGCGCCGGTGAGGGAGAGCATGATGTTGACGAAGATGATCGGCTTGAGCATCGGCAGAGTGACCTGGAACAGGCGCCTCATCGTCCCCGCACCGTCGATGTGCGCGGCCTCGTCGATCTCCGGGGGAAGCTCCTGGAGCCCGGCGAGATAGATCAGCACGTGCAGGGGAAGCCACCGCCAGACCTCGACGAGCGCCACCGTCGGCAGGGCGAAGGCCGGGTTGGACAGCCAGGCCTGGGCGAGCCCGTCCAGATGCGCGAACCGCAGGACGTTGTTCACCAGGCCGTTCTCGAGGGCCAGGGCGAACGACCAGAAGGAGCCGACGACGAGGATGTTCAGCGTGACGGGGAGGAAGAGCAGCGTGCGCACCAGCTTGACGCCGTGGAAGCGTCGGTTGATGAGGGCGGCGATCCCGAATCCGAGGACGTTCTTCCCGACGACCACGATGGCCGCGAAGATCACGGTGTGGATCACGGAGCCGAGGAAGACGGGGTCGCGCAGGATCGCCGCGTAGTTCCCCGCCCCGAGCCATTCCATCGGGTTGACCCCGTCGAACTTGTGCAGGCTCATCCACATCCCGGAGAGGATCGGGAAGACGACGAACAGGCCCAGGAGGGCGATTCCGGGCGCGACGATCAGATAGGCGCCCGCGGCGGACCGGATCCGGCGACGGCCGGGCACGGATCGATCGCGCGACTGCTGCGGCGCCACGATGCGCGCAGTTTCCGTTGACATGGGCTTCTCTTTCGGTCGGTCAGGGGAGGGGCGGTCGAGCGCGCCCTCCCCTGACTCACTCACTTGCCGTATTCGTATCCGTCGGAGACGAGGCGTTCGTACGCCTCCTGGATCTTCTGGGCGGCTTCCTTGGGCGAGAGCGAATCGGCCATCATCGCCTGGATGTTCCGCTGGATCGCGTCGTTGAGCTCACGAGGCCAGACCCAGTCGAGGAACTTGCTCGCAGGCAGGTACTGATCGCGGATCTGCTGGCTGATCGGGTCATCGGAGCCGGCGTAGACGAGGTGCGAGGTGGCGACCGGTGTGATGCCCTCCAGCACGGTCTTCGCATTCGCGTCGTCGGTGACGTAGCGGATGAAGTCCTTGGCGAGCTCCTTGTGCTTCGAGGACTTCGCCACGCACAGGCCGTTCTCGATCCCGCCGAACGCGAGCGACGGGTTGCCGACGCTGGCGTACTCGGGGAACAGGAAGATCCCCAGCTCGAAGTCCGTCACCCGTTCGCGCAGCGCGGGCAGATCCCACGAGGCGCCGAAGTAGGAGGCGGACTCGCCGCGCAGGAACGAGGACGCGAGACCCTCGGCGTCGAGGTCCATCACGCTGGGCGAGAGCAGCCCGTCATCCATCCACCGGCGGGTCAGCTCGAGCGCCTTCACGTCCTCGTCATCGGTGAACTTCGTCTTGCCCTTGAGGTTGTCGATGGTCTTGTCGAGCTGCGCGCCGTCGGTGGTCTGGGCGAGTCCGCTCATGTACCAGATCGGCCACATCCACAGGTCCTTCCCGTTGTGGGCGACGGGCTTGACCCCTGCGGCGCTGATCTTGGGCGCCGCCGCGACGAACTCCTCGTAGGTCTCAGGGGCGGCGATGCCCAGTTCGTCGAACAGCGTCTTGTTGTAGAAGAAGGTCGTCACCGCGACGCCGGAGAGCGGGATCCCCCAGACGGTGCCGTCGATGGTGAAGGCGTCGAGGGCACCTTCGGTGAGGCGGCCCTTCACCTCGCCGGCGAGGTCGTCGAGCGGCTCCAGGAGGCCGAGCGGCGCGTACGAGGTGTTCGTCGGGTTGCCCGCGCACACGACGACGTCCATCTGCTCTCCGGCGAGCTGGGCGTTCTGCGTTCGGCTGACCTCGTTCTCGAAGGTGCCCTGGGCGTCGAAGACGATCTTCGTGACCTCGGGATGCTGTTTCTGGAAGCCTTCGGCGAGCTGATCCTGGATCTTGGTGTACACCTCCTTGGTCGCGTTGGGCGGGATGGTGTTGAACTGGTTGGGGCCGAACACGACCAGGGTGACGTCATCGGACGACCCCCCGGACGGTGCGCATCCGGCGACGGCGATCATGCCGATCGCGATCGCTCCGGCCGCGAGCTTGCGGTTCACAGTGTTCCTTTCTCCGGACGGCTGTCCTCGTTGACGGGTCGTTACTCTGGATTTCCCTGTCCGATCCGGAAGAGCTCTCCCAGATCGAGTTCGTACAGCAGGTCTCCGAACGTCTCCCTGCTGCCCCATCCCGGGCGGAGTCCCCGCACCTCGCCGAGTGCGCCGACGACGAGCAGCAGCGCGGTCAGCGAGGCCACCTGCTGCGCTGCGGCGCCGTCGCCGGGGACGTCGACGCAGGCGTGCGGGATGTGGTCCGGGAAGACGGCCAGGGTGGCGTCGGCGATGAGCGCTTCGCGCGGGGTCGCGAAGGCGAGCACGGCTGACGAGTCCTGCAGCGGGAGCATCATCTGGTACCGCCCGTGCGCGAAGTTGCGGTACTCCGAGACGACGAGGTGCCCCAGGCCGGATTCCGCGAACTTCGAGTCGAGGTCGAGGGCGGCGGCGCGGGTCTCCGGGCCGTGCAGGAAGATCAGCGTGTCGCGTTCGAACACGGCCGTGAGCTCGGCGATGAGCGCGGTGAGCGCGTCCTCCACCGATCCGGTGCCGAGCGGGAGCAGCGACGTCAGCTCTGCGGGGAGGTCGCCGAGCTGTTCCGGGAAGGCCGTGGCGTAGGCGCGGGCGAGCACGACGGCCTGTCCGAGCAGGGCGTTGACCGCGATCCATCCGTGCAGTTCGGGGAGCAGGTCGTAGTCGAAGACGGCGGTCCGGGAGCCGGCGAGCAGGCGGGCTCCGGTCGACTCCTGCTTTCCGCAGAAGACCGCCCATCCCGGCGCGGCGTCGGCGAGCGCGGCGCAGGCGGCGAGCGAATCGCTGTGCGAGCCGCTCGCGGTGACGAGAAGGCCCGCGGTGTTGCTCACCTCGTCGTCCGCGAGGAAGATGTCGAGGGGCTCGCCGGCGCGGGCGAGCTGGCCGGTGGCCCGTTGGTGCAGCGTGCAGGCGAGCTGCGCGATGGGGAGGGATCCGCCGGCTCCGATGGCGAGCAGAGGGCGGTCGGCGGATGCTTTCAGCCAGGCGGCGAACGCGGTCACGTCGGCGGCCATGGCGGCGCGATACGTCTCGGGGAGCTGCGTGAGCTCTTCGGTGTAATCGATGCGCACATACGGCGAGTAGTCCTGGATCGTCATGTGTCGGCGGCGCCCTTCTGCTTGATGTCTCCCGACCGTATGGCATTCTGGACCAGAACTCAATAGGCAAATGGGAATAGAATTCCAAAGACACGGGCCGCCGCTGTTCCTGGTTAGGATGAGCGGCACTCAGAGACGGGACACAGCAATGGCGTACGACGACAAGACGGTCCTCGCCTCGGCGCGGGCGCTCATCGGGTCATTGCCGCCCAGCGATCGCCGGGTCGCCGAGGTGATCCTGGAGCACCCCGAGGAGGTGCTCCACATGACGGTCGCCGAACTGGCGGCACGCGCGCACAGCGCGGAGTCCACGGCGGTGCGCTGCTGTCACAAGCTCGGGTACCGCGGCTTCCAGGATCTGAAGATCCGGCTCGCTCGGGAACTGGCGGCCGTCCGCCCGGAGGTGCGCCCGACACTGGACGCGACCGGGGGGCACCACGACGTCCTGCGGACCGTGCTCGCGTTCGAACGGGAGGTGCTGGACGACATCAACTCGACGATCGCCGATGAGGCGTTCGACGCGGCGACGGAGGCTCTGGCGGCGTCCGGACGCGTCCTGCTGGTGGGCTTCGGCGTCTCGTACTTCGTGTGCCTGGATGCGCAGGATCGGCTGAGCTCCATCGGGATCGATGCCCAGGCCCCGGAAGCACCCAACATGAAGCTGCTGCTGTCGACCCGGCTTCGACCGGGTGATGTGCTGCTGTGCATCAGCCACACCGGTGCCACGAAGGAGATCCTGCGCTACGCGGAGGTGGCACGGGGAAACGGGGCCACGACCATCGCGATCACCTCGTTCGCACGGTCGCGCCTGGCCCGTCTGGCCGATGTGCTTCTCGTCGCGGGAGGCAGGGAGCTCGACTTCAGGTTCGATGCGGTGTCAGGACGACTCGCGCACCATGCCGTCCTCGACGCCCTCTACCTTGCGCTCGCGCAGGCCCTGGGCGAGCGCGCCACACGCAGCCTCGATGTCTTCCACGACGAGGAGTCGGCCTGGCGGCTCTGAGCCCGCCGGGAAGCAGAGAAGGCCCGCCCCGGAG
>JBASAE010000279.1:0-3074 GCA_049654285.1 Microbacterium sp. | reverse complement strand
GTACTGGCTCAGCGAGTTCCACATCGACGGGCTGCGCGTCGATGCGGTCGCGTCGATGCTGTACCTCGACTACTCGCGCAAGGACGGCGAATGGGAGCCGAACGTCCACGGCGGACGAGAGAACCTGGAGGCGATCCGGTTCCTGCAGGAGGTCAACGCCACCGCATACCGCACCCATCCCGGCATCGTGATGATCGCCGAGGAGTCGACCGCCTTCCCCGGCGTCACGGCCCCTACGGATCGCGGCGGGCTCGGGTTCGGCTTCAAGTGGAACATGGGGTGGATGAACGACTCCCTGGAGTACGTCAAACGCGATCCCATCCACCGCTCGCACCACGAGGGTGAGATCACGTTCTCGTTCGTGTACGCGTTCGGCGAGAACTACGTGCTGCCGATCAGCCATGACGAGGTGGTGCACGGCAAGGGCACCCTGGTCTCCCGGATGCCGGGCGACCACTGGCACAAGCTCGCGGGGGTCCGCGCCTACCTCGGATACATGTGGGGGCACCCGGGGAAGAAGCTGCTGTTCATGGGACAGGAGTTCGGCCAGATCGGCGAATGGTCCGTCGACCGAGAGCTGGACTGGTGGCTGCTCGATCAGCCCGCGCACACGCAGCTGAAAGAGTTCGTCGGCGCGATGAACCGCACCTACCGCGCCCAGGCGCCCCTCTGGGAGCGCGACAACGACGGCTCGTCCTTCTCACGGCTCGGCGCCCCGACCTGGGACCCCAGCGTCGTCGCGTTCGAGCGCCGGGACGCGCACGGCGGCCACCTCGTCGTGGTGACCAACTTCGCCGGGGCGCAGCGCACCGGATACCGGCTGGCGCTGCCGCTGGAGGGCGCCTGGCAGGAGGTCCTGAACACCGATGCCGCGGAGTACGGCGGTGCCGGTGCCGGCAACCTCGGTGTGGTCACCGCCCATCCCGCCGGAGACGGCGACCCGGCGGTCGCGACGATCACGCTGCCCGCCCTGTCGACCCTGTGGCTGCGGTACCAGAAGGACCCGCACGTGCCTTCCGCGACGTTCAGCTAGAACAGCAGCGACGCGAGGCGGGTGCGCGCTGCCGCCACCCGCGGATCGGCGGATCCGACCAGCTCGAAGAGCTCGACGAGCCGCTCACGCACAGCAGGCCGCTCGTCCTGGGGCAGAGCGGCGAAGAGGTCGAGCAGGCGCCCGAACGCGTCGTCGACGTGTCCGCCGGCGAGGTCCAGGTCGGCGACCGCGAACTGCGCGGCGACGTCGTGCGGGCTCGCGGCCGCCGCCGCACGCGCGGCCTGCAGATCGAGTCCCTGGACGCGGTCCAGCAGGCGCACCTGCCCGAGCCCCGCCTTCGCGTCCTCGTCGCGCGGGTTCTCGGCGAGGGCCTTCTCATAGGCGGCGATCGCCCGGTGGTAGTCCCCCGCCTCGATCGCCTCGAAGGCCTCGGCGTGCAACGGGGGCAGCGGCGGCTCTTCGGGCTGCGCCGGCTCCTCCGTCTGCTCACCGGGCGCCACGGAGCCGTTCACGCCGTTCTGCGCGGCCACCTCGAGCAGGCGGGCGAAGACCTCGCGCACCTGCTCCTCGGGGACGGCGCCGGTGAACATCGGCACCGGCTGCCCGCCGATCAGCGCGACGACCATCGGGATCGACTGCGCACGGAACGCCTGCGCGATCTGCGGGTTCGCGTCGACGTCGACCTTCGCCAGCACGACCCGACCGCCCTGCTCCCGGGTGACCTTCTCGATGATCGGGCTGAGCTGCTTGCAGGGACCGCACCAGTCTGCCCAGAGGTCGATGACCACCGGCACCGTGCGGGAGAGCTCGAGGATCTGCGGGAACATCGCATCCGTGACATCGACGACGACGTCGCCGCTCCCGGCCTGCGACGCCGCAGTGGCCTGCTGCGGATCGGGACGGTTGCGGAGTGCGGAGAGGTCCACGGCACCGCGCAGGGCGGCGGCGGAGATGTCGGTCACTTGATCACCTCGATGTTCAGCAGGTCTTGGTGGGCGCCGAGCAGGCGTACCTGCTCGCTGGAGCCCTGGGTCGGCACGGCGAAGAACAGCTGGATGCCGTAAGTGGTCTTGACGCCCTTCGACGCCTCGGCCACTCCGGTCAGCGCCTTCGCCTCCGGGTTGTTGTCGAACTTGATCACCGCGTCGGAGGAGGTGGGCGTGACGGTCTGCACGTCGATCACCGACACCGACACCACCGCACCGCTGTCGAAGGTCGCCAGCGAGATCGGCTCGGCGTCGCTCGGCGTCATGTCGAACGCGACCTTGGAGGTCTCCGCCGCGCCCTTGTCGGCGAGCCCCTGGACGACCGCCTGGCGACTCGCGAGCACGGACTCCGCGAACTGGTGCGTGAGGTCGTCGAACGTCGCGGAGTACTCGCTCTTGTCGCCGTCGTCGACCAGCGATGAGAAGGCTGTGGCGATCTCGTCCGGCGCGACCGAGAGGAACGTCGAGTCCGGCGGCACCAGCGTGGTCCCCAGCCAGCGGGGCGCGAGCTTGGGGAGCTCGGCGGATGCCTGCATCTCGGCCATCGACGTGACCCGGTAATCGGACCACGGATCGGCCTGGGACATGGTGAAGATCGCCGGCGGCACCTTGTCGTCGCCGGACGACTTCGTCAGCATGAGCACGGTCCGCGGCCAGCGTTCCGTCGCCTCGGGGAGCAGCACCTCGATCTTGTCGGTCGGGATCGCCGCCGGAGCGGCGTAGTCGGCGATCTTCGCGCCGAGCGCGTATGCGGTGCGCCGCCCGTCGAGCACCGATCCCTCGATCCGCGTCGCGGCGAGGTCGATGTCCCGGCCGGAGTCCGCCTGCTCGAGCGTCGACGAGATCTTCTGCAGGATGCGGGTGGCCTGCGCCTCCGTGACCGCCGGGGGCTTCTGGTTCTCCGGCGCCGTCACCGACGGCGTCGGGCTGGGCGTCGCGGTCGCCGCGCTGAAGTCGGGCCACGACTCCGACGTGCACCCGGTGGCCAGGGCCGCGGTGACGGCGAGGGCCGGGATCGCGAGGGCAAGGCGCCGGACCGGGCGGGAGACGCGCCGCGTGGTCCCTGCCTCGGGCGATCGCGCGTCGCCATCGCC
>JBASAE010000278.1:0-3090 GCA_049654285.1 Microbacterium sp. | reverse complement strand
GTCCTGGATAGACCGCGAACAGAACACTCAGCGGCAGGATCAGGAAGACGAGCGGCAGGAGCATCAGGATCTCCTTGCGCCCCGCCTGCTCGATCAGCGCCCGCTTGGCCTCTTCGCGCGCATCGGCGGCCTGTGCGTGCAGCACCCCTGCGAGCGGGGCGCCGTGTTCGAGGGCCGCGACGAGCTGATCCACCGCCCGACCCAGTGCGGGCAGCCGCAGCCGGCCCGACAGCTCGCCGAGCGCGTCAGCGAGCGGTGAGCCGGTGTGCACCGCGAGCACGACCTGGCGCAGCTCCGCGGTCAGCTCGCCGGTGCCGACCCGCGAGACCCGGCGCAGCGCGTCCAGGAGCGACTCACCAGCGGACAGGCACAGCCCGAGGAACTCCAACACGGTCGGCAGCTCGTCGGCGAGCCGGGCACGTCGGGCTTTCGCGCGCGCGGTGAGCAGGGCGTCGTAGCCGGCCAGCGCGGCGACACCCGCGATCACCGGCAGCAGCACGGTCGGAACGGTCATCCGACCGGCGACCGCGAGCACGACGACGAGCACCGCGCCGACGAGGAGTCCGGCCAGCGCCCAGCCGAGCTGCCGGGCGCGGAAGGCCGACGGCTCCAGCGCGCTGCCGGCCTGGGACAGCCGGTGCCGCAACTCCTCGCCGCCGCCCGGCATCCGCTCGAACCCGGCCTGCACCCTGTCGCGCAGCCGGCGGCGCACGGGGAGCACGCCCGCGCTCGGGAGCATCCCCTCCGGCAGCAGCTCATCGACGACCACATCGCGCACGTAGGGCGCTATCCGACGCTCCAGCGGGAGAGCCCGCCAGCGGGGCAGCGCGGAGAGGACGCCGAGGCTTCCGGCAGCGAGGACACCACCGAGCAGGATCGCGATCGCGATGTCAGAGATCGCGTTCATGTCGTCCCCCGCGCGCCGTTCATCCGAACCACCGGGCAGGTTCCTGGAGCCGGCCGATGCGCAGCATGATGCGATAGGCGAGCAGAGAGACGGCCGCGCCGGCGCAGATCACCAGCACCCCTTGCGGCGTCGCGTAGGCCCGCGCCCCTTCCGGACGCATCGCGAGCAGGCCCAGGATCACCCACGGGGCGATGCTGCCGAGCACGGCGGCGCCTCTGATCCACGACTGCTTCGCCTCGACCTCGCCACGCAACGCGGCGTCGGCCCGCACCGAGGAGGACAACGCGCGCAGCACGCCGGTCAGCTCCGTGCCGCCGACCTGCCGGGCCATGCGGAGCGTCTCGACGATGCGATCGGCGATCGGGTCGGCGAGGGCGGCCTTGAGGCGGTCGAGGCTGCTCTCGAAGCGTCCGGTCGCCCGCAGATCCCGCGCGAACACGGAGAACGCCGGGCGCACCGACTGCGGAGCCGACTCGGCGAGCGAGGCGACCGCGTCGGGCAGCGACAGCCCCACCCGGATCGCCGCCACCAGCAGGTCGCAGACGTCCGGCCAGAGCTGGCGGCGGGCCTTCCGCAGCCGCAGCCGTCTTCCGCGCAGCAGCATCACCGGTGCGGATGCTCCGGTGAGGGCGGCGAGCACCGCGAGCACGGGCAGCGACGTGATCAGCCAGGCGAGGGAGGCCGCGGCCGTCCCCGCGCCGATCATCGCGATCGGCAGCATACGCGGGGCGAGATGTCCGTAGCCGGATTCCTCCAGCAACCGGTGCGCCCAACCGTGCCGGGCGTCCCGCGCCGCACGCGCACGGCGGGGCCACAGCCAGGGCGAGGCGGTGAGCACGACGCCGGCGGCGAACAGCACACCGAGCAGCAGGGTCATCGCTTGCCCTCCGCCCGATAGACGACACGGGCGAGGATGCGTCCCTCCCGCACCTCGCCGGTCGGCGCGACGATCTCAGCCACCCGCCTCGAACCGTCCGTGATCCGGGCGCAATGCACCACGAGCGACACCGACGCGGCGACCGCCGGGGCGACGAACGACCTGTCGATGTTCCGGCCTGCCAGGAGTGGCAGCAGACACAGCTTGTCCAGCGCCTCCGCTGCCGAGCTGGCGTGGATCGTCCCGGCCGCCGGCACCCCGGTGTTGAGTGCGAGCACCAGGTCGAGGGCCTCCGCATCGCGCACCTCGCCGACCACCAGTCGATCGGGCCGCATGCGCAGCGCCTCCTTCACGAGTCGACGCAGGGTGATCTCGCCGGTGCCCTCAAGGCTCGCCTGCCTGCCCTGCAGCGCGACGACATCGGGACCGTCGACCGCCAGCTCGAAGGTCTCCTCCACGGTGACGATGCGCTGCACGTCGGCGCAGGAGGCCAGGAGCGCGCCGAGCAGCGTGGTCTTGCCGGTGTGCGTCGCGCCCGAGACGATGATGCTGCGCCCGTCTGCCATCGCCCGGCGCAGCATCGCCGCGATCTCCTCGGGCAGCGCGCCGCCGGTGATCAGCGAGTCGAGGGTGCGGCGCTGCGGCAGGAACTTGCGGATGTTCACCGCCCACGATCCGCGCACCACGTCGGCGATCGCGACATGCAGGCGGGAGCCGTCGGGCAGCGAGGCGTCGACGAACGGCTGACTGACGTCCACCCGGCGGCCGGTGGAGTGGAGCATCCGCTCGACCAGCTCACGCACGACGGCATCGGTCAGCCGCAGATCGACGCGGGAGGTCACGCCGTTCCGCGCGATGAACACCCGATCAGGGCCGTTCAGCCAGATCTCCTCGATCTCGGGGTCGTCGAGGAGGGGTTGCAACACCCCGAACCCCGAGACGGATGCCAGCACGTCCCGCACCAGCGCAGGCTCGTCGTCGACAAGCGTCTCGCCGCGAGCGAGCGCCGAGTCGTTGTGCCGGCGCACCTCGACCTGGGCGATCCGCCGAGCCTCATCGGGAACGACCGAGGGATCGACACCTTCCAGGCGCAGGCGACGGCGCACGCGTTCGGCGACGAGGAGGGCTGGTTGGCTCACCCGGGCATCGTGTCAGAAACGCGGAACCCGCCTCGAAAGTTATCCACAGGTCGTCTACGGCGCGGCAGGTGGCCGGGGGATCGTCCGCGGGATCCAGCGCAGGAAGCCGGCGGCGCCGAGCAGCCCGATCAGGCCCATCGCGCCGGCGGCGAACGGCAGGGCAAGGA
>JBASAE010000277.1:0-2282 GCA_049654285.1 Microbacterium sp. | reverse complement strand
ACCTTCACCAGGCCGCCCGTGCCGATGATCTCGCTCTTGCCGTTGCCGGCGAGGTTGTACTCGTAGGAGACCACCTGATCGGCGCCGTGCTCGGCGACCGCCGCCTCCTCGGTGACGCCCACCGAGGCGACCTCGGGACTGCAGTAGGTCACACGCGGGATCTGGGATTCCGGCACCGGTGCGGGGGAGAGGCCGGCGATCCGCTCGGCGACCGCGATGCCCTGCAGGAATCCGCGATGGGCGAGCTGGAGCCCCGGCACGATGTCGCCGACCGCCCAGAGCCCGGGGATCCCGGTGCGCAGCTCTTCGTCGACGATCACGAACCCGCGATCGATCGTGACGCCGGCCTCCTCGAAGCCGAGGCCGGCGGTCGCCGGCCCACGGCCGACGGCGACCAGCAGATAGTCCGCCTCGAACGTCTTGCCGTCCTCGAGTGTGACCGTCACGGCGTCCGCGCTCTGCGACGCGGACTGGAAGCGCACCCCGAGCGAGGAGGCGATCCCGCGCCGACGGAAGGCGCGCTCCAGTCCCTTGCTCAGGGCGACGTCCTCGTTCGGGGCGAGATGGGGCAGCGCCTCGATGATCGTGACCTCGGCGCCGAAGGAGCGCCAGACGCTCGCGAACTCGACCCCGATCACACCGCCGCCGAGGATGAGCACCCGGGCCGGGACCTCGTCGAGCGCGAGCGCCTGCTCGCTCGTGAGGATGCGGCCGCCGATCTCCAGTCCGGGGAGGGTCCTGCTGTAGGAACCCGTGGCGAGCACGACATCGGCGCCGACGTAGCGGTCCTCGCCGACAACGACGGAACGGTCGGGGTCCAACCGGCCCTCGCCGGCCACGACCGTGATCCCGCGGGCCTTGATGAGCCCCTCGAGTCCCTTGAACTTCTTCGCGACGATCGCCTCGCGATAGCCGCGCACGCCGCCGGCGTCCACTCCCTCGAGCGTGGCGGAGACCCCCACCGACGCCGCGCTCCGCACATGATCGGCCACCTCGGCCGCGTGCAGCAGGGCCTTGGTCGGGATGCAGCCGCGATGCAGGCAGGTGCCGCCGACCTTGTCCTTCTCGATCAGCGCGACGCTCTTGCCGAGCTCGCTCGCGCGGAGTGCCGCGGCGTATCCGCCGCTGCCGCCGCCCAGCACGACGACGTCGAAGTTCCGGGTGCTCATCATGCCTCCTGGGCGATCTGCTCGGCGAACGCGATCAGGGAGCGCACGGTCGCTCCCGTGGGCCCCTTGCCGGTGAACGCGTACGGGGAGCCCTTGTGCTCGCTGGACCCAGCGATGTCCAGATGCACCCACGGGATGCGCGCGGCGTCCTTCTCCTCCGAGACCCGTCCGACGAAACGCCGCAGGAACAGGCCGGCGAAGAGCGATCCGCCCGAGCGATCTCCCATGTTGGCGTTCACCATGTCGGCGATCGGCGAGTCCAGCGACTCCTCCATGTAGTCGGGGAGCGGCAGCGGCCACGCCGGCTCGTCGACGGCGTCGGCGGCCGCGAGATACTTCGCGACGGCGTCGTCGTCGCCCATCACCCCGGTGTGACGCGCACCGAGCGCCACCAGGATCGCACCGGTGAGGGTGGCGACGTCGACGATCACATCCGGCTTCTCGCGGCTCGCCGCCACGAGTCCGTCGGCGAGCACGAGTCGGCCCTCGGCATCGGTGTTCAGCACCTCGACGGTCTGTCCGTCGAGCATCCGCAGCACGTCACCCGGGCGGGTGGCGCGGCCGGACGGCATGTTGTCAGCGATGCACATCCAGGCGGTCATCCGGATCGGCAGGCCGAGCGCGGCGACCGCACGGAGCACCGCGAGCACGGTCGCCGCGCCGGCCATGTCGAACTTCATGCCGAGCATGCCCGCGGCGGGCTTCAGCGAGAGCCCCCCGGTGTCGAAGGTGATTCCCTTGCCCACGAGCGCGATGTGCCGCGTCGCCCCGTCGGGGGAGTACTCCAGACGGACCAGCCGCGGCGGCCGATCGGATCCGCGCCCGACGCCGATGATGCCGCCGTGGCCCTGTGCCTCGAGCTCGGCCTCGTCGAGCACCCGCACGCCCACGTCGAGGCCGTCGACGGCCTGAACCGCGCTCTCCGCGAGCTGTGCCGGGCTCTGCCACTCCGCCGGGACCGAGACGAGGTCCTTGACCAGCGCGACCGCCTCGGCCACGGCCGCCGCCCTGGCGGTCTCGGCATCGGCGAGACGGGCGTGCAGCACGACGGCGTCGGCGCGGGACGGTCCGCGGTCGCTGCGGTAGTCGTCGAAGCGGTAACCGCCGAGGAGG
>JBASAE010000276.1:0-5279 GCA_049654285.1 Microbacterium sp. | reverse complement strand
GTCTCCAGGAGTGCTTTCACCCGCGGTTGTCCGGCCTGCTCGATCTCCGCGATCAGCATCCTCATGGCCACGGCTCCGGATTCGCGGAAGGGCTGACGGACGGTCGTCAGATCCGCCGCCTCCGCGGCAGGACCATCGTCATACCCCATGACGGCGATCTGCTCCTGGCAAGGGAGCGCAGGGTTCCGTACCGCGCGGAGAGCGCCGATGGCCATGCCGTCGTAGTGGGCCATGATCGCGGTCGGCGGGTTTTCGGCCGCCAGCAACGCCGCTGTGGCGTCGCGGGCGGCATCGACGTTCGGCTCGCACCGCACGATCTCCAGAGACGCGCCGCGGGTGCTATCCACCCCGGAGGAGAATCCCTGGAGGCGCGCGAGAGCCTGGGAGGCATAGTCGGTGAACTGCCGCTCGACGAGATAGGCGAGTCTTCGATGTCCTAACGACAGCAGATGATCGGCCGCCATCCGTCCGCCCGCGAAGTCGTCGCTGGCAACGCGGGGGAACACGTCGCTGGGTGCGTCGACGAGCACCACCGGCAGGGCACGATCGCGCAGTCGCGTTTCGATGGATGCCTCGACTCGCTGTCCCATCACGATCAGGCCGTCGACCTGGCCGCGGATGGGCATGTTGGCGAGGGTAGGGGTGGAGGCGGTGGCCGCGGACTCGATGTTGAAGACGGAGACCTCGATGCCGACGGCGTCCGCCACCGAGATGATCCCGGCGAGGCGTTCGAAGAACGATGCGTACGACACGAAGGGCGCCACCACGGCCACCCGGCGCATCTCCTTTCGCGCGAGCGACACCGCCTGGGACTTGGGCACGTAGCCGAGCCGATCGATCGCCCGATGGATGCGCAACCGGGTCGGCACGCTGACCAGTTCCGGGCGATTGAGACAGTTCGATACCGTTGCGATGCTCACCTGCGCGGCAGCGGCGACGTCGTAGATCGTCGCGCGGGATGTCGACGTCATTGATCCTCCTGCCCGACGGCGTTGCTTCCGGAGCAGCCAGTCAGCGCGCGAGCATCCGCCTGCTCCGCATACTAGTGGCCGACGTCGCCCGGCTCACACTCCGTAGTAGAGCTCGAACTCGTAGGGGTGCGGACGCTGGGCCATCGGCAGGATCTCGCCGTTGTACTTCAGGTCGATCCAGGTCTCGATCAGCTCCTCGGTGAACACCCCGCCCTCGAGCAGGAAGTCGTGGTCACGGCGCAGCGCCTCCAGGGACTCCAGCAGCGAGTTCGGCACCTGGGGGATGTTCGCGGCCTCCTCAGGAGGCAGCTCGTAGAGGTCCTTGTCGATCGGCTCCATCGGCTCGATGCGGTTCTTGATCCCGTCCAGACCCGCCATCAGCTGTGCGGCGAACGCGAGATAGGGGTTGCCCGACGCGTCAGGGACCCGGAACTCGATGCGCTTGGCCTTGGGGTTCGAGCCGGTGAGCGGGATGCGGATCGCCGCCGAGCGGTTGCCGGCCGAGTACGCCAGGTTCACCGGCGCCTCGAAGTGCTTCACGAGGCGGTGGTAGCTGTTCAGCGAAGGGTTCGTGAACGCGAGCACGGCGTGCGCGTGCTTGAGCAGGCCGCCGATGTACCAGCGGGCGACGTCGCTGAGCTGCGCGTAGCCGGTCTCGTCGTAGAACAGCGGCTTGCCGTCCTGCCAGAGCGACTGGTGCGTGTGCATACCCGAGCCGTTGTCGCCGTACAGCGGCTTCGGCATGAACGTGACGGTCTTGCCCCACTCCTCGGCGGTGTTCTTCACGATGTACTTGAACTTCAGCACATCGTCCGCCGCGTGGACCATGGTGTCGAACCGGTAGTTGATCTCGGCCTGGCCCGCGTTGCCCACCTCGTGGTGCGAGCGCTCGACGACGAGGCCGGCATCCGCGAGCCGCAGGCAGATGTCGTCACGCAGATCGGCCTGCTTGTCCACGGGGGAGACCGGGAAGTACCCGCCCTTCATCGGCGTCTTGTTGCCGAGGTTCCCGCCCTCCTCCTTGCGGCCGCTGTTCCAGGCCGCCTCCTCGGAGTCCACCCGGTAGAAGCTGTGGCCGGGGGTGACCTCGTAGCGGACGTCGTCGAAGACATAGAACTCGGCCTCGGGGGCGAAGAACGCGGTGTCGGCGATGCCGGTCGACGCCAGATACAGCTCGGCCTTCTTGGCCACCTGGCGCGGATCCTTCGAGTAGACCTCCCCGGTGCGCGGGTTGTAGATGTCGAACACCATGATCAGCGTCTTCTCGGCGCGGAACGGATCGACGTAGGCGGTGGTCACATCGGGGATCAGCTGCAGGTCCGACTCGTGGATGCTCGCGAACCCGCGGATCGAGGATCCGTCGAAGAGCTGTCCGTGCTCGAAGAAGTCCTCGTCGACCGACGCCGCCGGAATGTTGAAGTGCTGCTGCACGCCCGGCATGTCGGTGAAACGGATGTCGACGAACTTGATGTCGTGCTCCGCGATGTAGGACAGCACCTCTGCGGGCACGGTGAACATGAACACTCCTGTCGGTGAATGGCTTGCCTCCAGCGTAGGGGCACGGCGTTTCCCGTCCGTGACCGCCGTGTTTCGGGGATGTTACAGCGGCTCGATAGGCTGATCCGGTGACCGACCCCGCGAACTCGTATCCCGGCGAACGCCTCGGCCTCGCGCAGACCGGCCCCGGCAGCATCGCGCGCGTGGGCCGCCGCATCGGAGCCCTCGCGATCGACTACGCGGCCGCGACGATCATCGCGATCGGCTTCCTCGGATACGATCCGTTCGCCCTTCCGAGCGAGGCGGGCTGGCGGCAGTTCGCCCCCATGATGGTCTTCGCCGTGCTGCAGATCCTGTTCATCCCCACGGCAGGAGGCAGCCCGGGCCATCGGATGCTGGGGATGCGTGTGCTGCGCCTGGGCGGCGGCTGGAGCGGCCTGTGGCGACCGATCGTGCGCACCCTGCTGCTCGTGGTCGTGATCCCCGCGGTGATCTGGGACGCCGATCAGCGTGGGCTGCACGACAAGGCCGCCGGGCTGGTCCTCGTCCGCGGCTGAGCGTGCTCAGGCCCGGTCGCGGTTGCGGCGCCGGATCTCCCTGGGCGCCCGCCCGCCCAGGAACGACCTGGCCGGATCCACGACGAAGCCGCGGCGCAGCGCCTCCCGGCCGATCAGCATCCGGAAGCCCATCTCGTCACGGTTGCTGAGGGTCACCTCGGCGAGGACCTCGTGACCCACCATGCGCACCGGGAACCGCACCACGATGCGGGTGTCGGCATGCCCGGATGAGCTGCGGACCTCCCGCCGGTCGTGCACCGGATACTCCGCCACCACGGCGTCGGCCGTGGCGTCCTGCCACGGCAGCACGCGGAACCGCACCCACTCGGCGCCGTCCCGGGTGAACTCCTCGATGTCGAAGGCGTGCAGCGACGAGGAGCGCGCTCCGGTGTCGATCTTGGCCTTGATCCAGTCCACGCCGAGGTCGGGCAGCGCCACCCATTCACGCCATCCGATGAGCGTGTTTGAATGGGAAGTCCGATCCATCCCTACATCCTGGCAGGAAACCCCGTTGAAGCTCGCCGTCCTCTCCAGAGCGCCGCACTCCTACTCGACCCAGCGTCTGCGCGCCGCCGCGCAGCAGCGCGGGCACAACGTCAAGGTGCTCAACACGCTGCGCTTCGCGATCGACCTCACCGCCGATGAGCCCGACCTGTTCTTCCGCGGCAGGCAGCTCAGCGACTACGACGCGATCCTGCCGCGCATCGGGAACTCGATCACGTACTTCGGCACCGCCGTGGTGCGGCAGTTCGAGCAGATGGACGTCTACACGCCGAACACCGCCAACGGCATCGCCTCGGCGCGCGACAAGCTGCGTGCGAATCAGATCCTGTCCCGACACCAGATCGCGATGCCCCCCACGGCCTTCGTGCGCAACCGAGCGGACGTGCGGCCCGCGATCGAACGCGTCGGCGGCGCCCCCGTGGTCATCAAGCTGCTGGAGGGAACGCAGGGCATCGGCGTGATCCTCGCCCCGCAGGTGAAAGTCGCCGAAGCGATCATCGAGACCCTGCACTCCACCAAGCAGAACGTGCTGATCCAGAAGTTCATCGCGGAGTCGCGGGGGCGCGACATCCGTGCGCTCGTCGTCGGCGGGCGCGTGGTCGCGGCGATGCGCCGGGTCGCGGACGGCGATGAGTTCCGCTCCAACGTCCATCGTGGCGGGCGCGTCGAACCGGTCACCCTCGATCCGGTCTACGAGCAGACCGCGGTGCGCGCGGCCCAGATCATGGGCCTGCGCGTCGCCGGCGTCGACATGCTCGAAGGCGACGACGGCCCGCTCGTGATGGAGGTGAACTCCTCGCCGGGGCTCCAGGGCATCGAGGCGGCCACGAAGCTCGACGTCGCCGGCGCGATCATCGACTACATCTCCGAGCAGGTGGCCTTCCCCGAGATCGACATCCGCCAGCGACTGAGCGTCTCCACGGGTTACGGGGTCGCCGAGCTGGTGATGCACGCCGGTGCCGAGCAGGTCGGGCACAAGCTCGGCGATCTCGGGCTGTGGGACCGGGACATCACCGTGCTCACGTTGCATCGCGGCGTGAACGTGATCCCGAACCCGCGCAAGCACATCGTGCTCGAGGCGGGGGATCGGCTGCTGTGCTTCGGCAGACTCGACGAGATGCGCTCGATGATCCCGGAGCGGCGTCGGCGTCGCGCGAAGGTGCGCCGACTGCCGAAACAGCCGCTCGGCGAGTGAACGGAAAGAGGCTCCTCGTCTGGTGGCGGGGAGCCTCTTCGCGTCGCGGTCGACATCAGCGTGGGCGCTGCGCGCGCACCTTCATCGGGTCGATGCCCTTCGGGATCGGCAACGAGGAGAGCGACTGCGACATCGACTCCAGGCGGCGGATGACGGCCGCCATGGTGGCCTTGTCGATCGCCTTGGGAAGCTTCTTGATGGTCTTCGCGAGATCCTTGATCTGCACGTCGTCCTCCCCGTGTCCGACGTGCAGCACGGTCACGGGGACACCGGCGGCGACGCGCTGTGCCTTGGTGCGCTCCTCGCCGAGGAGGCGGGTGAGGCGCCCGCGTGCGCCTTCGCCGACGACGACGATGCCGCCGCGACCGACCGCGCGATAGACCGCCTCCTGCGTCTTCGGGTTGATGCCGACCGGGGTGTCGGATGCCTGCCAGTTGCGGCCCAGGCTGCTGGAGAGCACGTGGCCGGTCGCCCCGGGCATCCCGTCGATCTTCTGATACATCGCGCTGGTCGAGAGCCTCGTCATGAGCACCATGGCGCCGAGCAGGCCGAACA
>JBASAE010000275.1:0-5500 GCA_049654285.1 Microbacterium sp. | reverse complement strand
CCGCGCCGCGGCGCAGCACCCACGTGATCCGCGTCCCCGGCTCGCGCTTGGCCACCCGCGACAGGATCCCGATCGTCGTCGCCGCGGAGTGCCCGTTGCCGACCACCACGACGTGCTGACCCGCCAGAGCACTGGCGTCCTCGATCGCGGGCATGCGGTGCTCCAGGAGACCCGCGTCTGTCGCCGCGCTCTCGCCGAGGGCGGGGAGCCCGTCAGCACCGGCGGGGCTGGGCGTCCGCCAGGTGCCCGAGGCGTCGATCACGGCGCTCACTTCGACACGCTCCTCGGTGCCGTCCGCGCGCTCGACGTGAACGACGAAAGGCTGCTCTGCGCGGCCTTCGTCGACGGAGAGGTCGCGGCCCTTGCGGCCGACGCCGACCACCCGCGTCCCGTAGCGCACGCGGTCGCCGAGCGCATCGCTGAGGGGCGCGAGGTACTGCTCGACCCACTGCGCGCCGGTCGGGTAGCCCTGCGTCGGAGCAGTCCATCCGGCCGGCTCCAGCAGTCGTCGCGAGGCGGGGTCGGTGAGCTCCGTCCACGGCGAGAACAAGCGCACGTGGCCCCACTCGGCCACCGCGGAGGCAGCCGTGTCGCCGGACTCCAAGACGAGCGGTTCGAGCCCCCGCTCGATCAGATGGGCTGCGGCGGCCAGTCCCTGCGGACCAGCACCGATGACGACGACAGGGTTCACTGCGACCTCCATGCATTGACGTTCTTCGATGTGAGACAAGACGATCCTGACGCTCATATCGACAGATGTCAATACGTCGGGCAGAATGGAGCCATGAATGCACTGCCTCTCGCCATCGACACCAGCGCAGGCTCCTGCTGCGCCCCCGGCCATGCGATGGACGACGGCACCGCCCACGACCTCGCGAAGGTCTTCAAGGCGCTCGGCGACCCGACGCGAGTGAAGCTGCTCGCGATGATCGTCGGGAGCAGCGCCGGCGAGATGTGCGTCTGCGACCTCACGGACCCCGTGGGCCTGTCGCAGCCGACGGTCTCCCACCACATGAAGCTGCTCGTCGAGGCGGGCCTCGTCACCCGCGAGCAGCGCGGGAAGTGGGCCTACTACCAACCCACCACCGGCACCCTCGCCGACGCGGCGAAGGCGCTGCTGGGCTGATGGGAGCGCTGCGGCTCCGGTCGATGATGCCCTCGGACTGGCCTGCGGTCGAGAAGATCTACCGCGCCGGCATCGCAACCGGTCACGCCACCTTCGAAGCCGACCCACCGCCCTCCTGGGAAGAGTTCACGGCCAGCAAGCTCCCCGGTCTCATGCTCGTCGCAGTGGACGGAACGACGGTCCTGGGCTGGGCGGCCGCGGGCCCCGTCTCTGCCCGCACCGTGTACCGCGGCGTGGTCGAGCACTCCGTCTACGTCGCGCCGCAGTCGTCGGGCAGAGGCGTCGGGCATCTCCTACTGGAGGGGCTGATCAGCGCCGCCGAGCACACGGGCGTCTGGACCATCCAGTCCTCGGTCTTCCCCGAGAACGCAGCCAGCCTCCGCCTCCACGAGAGGGCGGGGTTCCGCCAGGTCGGCCGGCGCGAGCGGATAGCGCTCATGGAGCACGGCCCGCTCGCAAGCCAGTGGCGCGACACGATCCTGATCGAACGGCGCTCAGGCCAGGACGGATCTGAAGCGCGGTGAGGCCGAGGCCGGCGCTGGTCGGACGCATGTAATTGGACCACGTTCACGGGAAGCCTCGGACCAGGAAGTCTCTATGCGCTTTCGACGAAGCGGAGCACGTCGGGGACGTAAAGGACGTGTCCGTGGGTGGCGCGGTGCGGGCCTCGCGTGTGGCTACGAAGCGCGCTTGCGCTGACACTGAGGACAGAAAAACGAGGATCGGTTCATAAATTTCACCCGACGAATGGGTGATCCGCATCGATAACATGCCTGGTCGGTACGACCATAGGCATTCAAGGAGTGCGCGAAATAACCGGCCTGACCGTTCACGTTGACGTACTGGGCGTCGAAGCTCGTTCCGCCCTCGGCGAGGGCCTTCTCCAGCACCAGGCGCACCTCGTCGAGCAGACGGCGCACGGTCGGGCCGGAGAGCGAGCGCCCCCGGGTCTCGGGATGGATCCGCGCCGCCCACAGCGCTTCGTCCGCGTAGATGTTGCCGATGCCGCTAACCAGGCCTTGATCCAGCAGAATGCGCTTGATCGCGCTCTCGCGGCGGCGGACCGCGGCGATGAAGGCCGCGTCGTCGAAGGCCGGGTCGAGCGCGTCACGGGCGATGTGCGCCACCTGCGACGGCACGAGCGGCAGTTCGCTGCCGAAGCCACCCGGTGCGGCATCCGCCGTCTCGATCAGGGAGTCGACCGCGAGCGATCCGAACGTGCGCTGGTCGGAGAACACCACGGCCAGGTCGCCGTACGCGGGATGCTCGATGTGCAGCCGCACGCGCTCGTGTCGTTCCGCCGACGCGCCGAACTCGCGCAGCAGCATCTGCCCGCTCATCCCGAGGTGCGCGATGAGCGCCCGCTGGCCGTCCTCCAGTGGCAGCCAGAGGAACTTTCCGCGCCGCACCGCGGCGGAGACGCGTGCGCCCTCCAGTTGTGCGACGAAGTCGGCGGCACCCGCCGGATGCCGCGTGAGGGCGCGCTCATCGAGCACGCTGACCGCTGTCAGCCGGGCGCCGACGACCGCGGGCGAGAGCCCGGCCCGCACGACCTCGACCTCGGGAAGCTCAGGCACGGTCGCTGAGAAGCTTCCACGCGCTGAGCGCGGCCGCCATCTCCGCCGTCTTCTTGCTGGTCCCCTCGCCCGTCCGGGCGACGTCGCCCACGGTGACCGTAGCGGTGAAGCGGCGGTCGTGATCGGGGCCGCTGGCCTGGACGGCGTATTGAGGCGGCGGCGCACCGAGGCGGGCGGCGAGCTCCTGCAGGCTGGTCTTGGGATCCATCGCCGCACCGTACCGCTCGGGGTCGGCGAGGAGCGGTTCGGTGAGCCGCAGGACGAGGGCGGTGGCCGCATCGGGCCCGGCGGACATGTAGGCCGCGCCGATCACCGCTTCCATCGTGTCAGCGAGGATCGAGTCCTTGTCACGACCACCCGTCTGCTCCTCACCGCGGCCGAGCAGCAGGTACTCCCCCAGGCCGATGCCGCGGGCGACCTCGGCGAGGGCCACGGTCGACACCACGCTGGCACGGCGCTTGGCCAGCTCGCCCTCGTCGAGATCCGGATGCGTGGTGAACAGCATCACCGTGACGGCGAGGCCGAGCACCGAATCCCCGAGGAACTCCAGCCGCTCGTTGTGCGGCACACCGCCGTGCTCGTAGGCGTACGAGCGGTGCGTCAAGGCACGCTCAAGAAGCTCGGCGTCGAAATCGACCCCGAGCTTCTCGGTGAGAGGCGCCGTCCCCCGCGCCACCTCTGTCACGATCGTCCGATCGCGATCAGGCGTCGGCGACCTTGCGGCCCTTGTACTCCAGGAAGAGTTCAGTGCCCTGCGAGTCGGTGACGACCTTGGCCTGGTGCGGGCGGCTGTAGACGACCTTGCCGTTCTCGACGGTCTTCACCAGCGCAGGAGCGTCCGCCTTCCACTGCGCACGGCGCGAGCGGGTGTTCGAACGGGAGACTTTGCGCTTCGGAGGGTTACCGGCCATGACTAGCTCTCTTCTTTCTCGGCGGAGCGGCTCCCTGCCGCACCGTCCTGGTCTGTGATCTGCTGGAGCACGCTCCATCGAGGATCGATGGGGGCGGGACTCTCCGCACCGGCGCTCTCGGTCAACCTCTCGCCCGTCCTCGGGTCGAGACCCGGGCAGTCCGGCTGACACACCGGCTGAAATGGAAGCGACAAAACGACCGCATCCCTGACCAGAGTTTCAAGATCCACGTGGTCGTCTTGAACCTCGAAGTCAGTTTCTTCCTCTCCAGGATACGCGAAAAGCTCCTGGAACTCGACTTCGACCGGTGCGGCGATGTCGGTGAGGCACCGACCGCACACCCCGGAGTACTCCGCATCGGCGGTTCCGGACACGAGAATCCCCTCGTGGACCGATTCCAGCCGCACGTCGAGATCGATCGTCTGGCCGGCCTCGACGGCGACGATCCCCTCGCCCCACCTCTCGGTGAGGTCGACCTCGATGCGATGCTCGCGCATCTCCCCCGGGCGTTGCACGATGTCGCGCACCGGGAGGAGGAAAGGGCCGTTCCGTCGAGTTTTCACCCCGCTATGCTACCGGCTCACCCGCCCCCGGCGCCGGTGTCGAGGAAGGCGGCGACCGACGGCGGCACGAACGGCGAGACGTCTCCGCCGAGCGCCGCCACCTGCCTCACCAGCGAGCTGGACACCATCGCGTTGGCCGGGTCGGGCAGCAGGAACACCGTCTCGATCTCCGCCAGATGCCGGTTCACGATCGCCATCGGCGACTCGTAGGCGACATCGACCTGCGAACGGATGCCCTTGACCAGGACTCCCGCATCGACGTCGCGCGCATAGTCCACCAGCAGGCCCATGCTCCACGATCCGACGATGATGTTGCCGCCGATCCCCGCCTCCGCGATCGACCGTTCCAGCAGCGAGAGCCGCTGGGCGATCGGGAGCATCGCCTCTTTCCCGGGGTTGTGCACGACCAGGACGTGAAGTTCGTCGTACAACCGCGCGGCGCGCTGGATCACATCGAGATGACCGAGGGTCGGCGGGTCGAAGGAACCTGGGACGACGGCGATCCGGCTGTTCACTTCGGCTCCTCTGTCGGTCGGTGTCTCCTATGGTGCCAGCCTAGAGCGTGCGCTCAGTTCTTGCCGAGCGCGGCCCTGTCCTCGTCGCTCACCCGACGTGCGATCGTCTCCCTCAGCCCGGGATGCCGCTCCAGCTGCGGGTCCTCCTGGAGGATCCGCTCGGCGATCCCGCGCGCCTGGGCGATGAGCGCCGCATCCTTCACCACCCGCAGCAGCCGGAGGGACGACCGCACGCCGGACTGCGACGAGCCGAGCACGTCGCCCTCGCCTCGCAGTTCGAGATCGACCTCCGCGAGGGCGAAGCCGTCCAGAGTCGCGGCGACGGCGTCCACCCGCTCCCGCGCGAGGGAGCCCGCCTCGGCCTCGGTGACCAGCAGGCACAGCCCCGGCACGCCGCCGCGTCCGACCCGTCCTCGCAGCTGGTGCAGCTGCGAGACGCCGAACCTGTCCGCGTCGAGGATCACCATGGTCGAGGCGTTGGGGACGTCGACACCCACCTCGATGACCGTCGTGGCGATGAGCAGGTCGATCTCACCACGGGCGAAGGCCTGCATGACCGCGTCCTTCTCCTCGGCAGCCATACGCCCGTGCAGCACCGCGCGACGCACGGCGCCGAGGGCGGGATGCGTCGCGAGCGCCTCGCCGAGCTGCACCACGCCCCAGCGCGGACCACGCCCCGCAGTGTCCGCGAGCGCCGTCCCGTCCACCTCGACCGACCCCTGGGAAGTGTCGATCGCCGCGCACACCGCGAAGACCTGCCGTCCCTGCGCGATCTCCTCGGCGGAGCGCTCCCAGACCCGCTGCCACC
>JBASAE010000274.1:0-1526 GCA_049654285.1 Microbacterium sp. | reverse complement strand
GCGTTCGGAGGCGCGCTCAGTTCTCGCGCTTCTCCTTGATCTTGGCCTTCTTGCCGCGCAGCTCGCGCAGGTAGTAGAGCTTGGCACGACGGACGTCGCCGCGGGTGACGACCTCGATGTGATCGATCACCGGGGAGTGCACCGGGAAGGTCCGCTCGACGCCCACCTGGAAGCTGATCTTGCGAACGGTGAAGGTCTCCCGCACGCCATCGCCCTGGCGGGCGATGACGACGCCCTGGAACACCTGGATACGGGAACGGGCGCCCTCGGTGATGTTCACGTGCACCTTGACGGTGTCACCGGGGAAGAACTCGGGGATGTCGGAACGGAGCGAAGCCGCATCGACGGCGTCGAGGATCTGCATGATCGTCTCTCTCTGCACTCGCCACAGGTCGCGTGCATGCTGGAAGGGATACGTGGGTGGTGTACCGAACGGCGCCGAGGCGTCCGTGGGCTCCCCTGAGGCAGAGCCGGTGCACGGCACAGCTATCTATTCTGCCACGGATGGCCGACCCGACCAAAACGCGGATCAGCGCTGCTGCTCGTCCTCATGCACGACGATCACCCTGGGGTCCGACCCCGCGGCCGCGCCGGAGCGCATCGACGACCACGTCGCCGTCTCGCGGATGCTCAGGCCGCTGCCGCGCGCCTCCTCCCAGAGCTGCCAGAGCTGCATCCAGAACAGCCCGAGTCCGACGAGGATCGCGGCGGTCAGCAGCCAGCCGAACGCGCCCTGAGGGAAGAAGCCGAGGGCGATCGTGAGACCATGCCAGGCAGTGAACCCCGCGACGTCCCGCCAGGAGACCGCGCGCTCCGCGCGCACCGACGGACGCGCGCGGGTGAGCAGGGTCAGCAGCAGCTGTCCGACCAGCAACGAGGGGGTCGCGATGAGCAGCACCCAGAACAGCGCCCAGCCGCTCGCATGGAACACGCCCCAGCCGATCATCAGCCACAGCGGCAGCACGAACGCCGCCGGGATCAGCCACCGGTAGAACGCACTGCGCAATGCCATGCTCCGATGCTACGTCCCGTAGGTCGCCTGCGCATGGTCGTTCGCTGTGAGCACGCGGCGGATCATCGGGGAGAATGGAGGCGGGCGCCAGGAGAGCCGAGCCCGCGAGAGGAACACCGATGATTGAACTGCGCACGCCGGCCGAGATCGACGAGATGCGCGCCGCGGGACGCTTCGTGGCCGAGACGCTGGCCACGCTGCGGGAGGAGACGAAGGTCGGCACGAACCTGCTGGCGATCGACAGGCGCGCGCACGACCTGATCCGCAAGGCCGGCGCGGAGTCGTGCTACATCGACTACCACCCGTCGTTCGGCGCGAGCCCGTTCGGCAAGGTGATCTGCACGTCGATCAACGATGCCGTGCTGCACGGGCTGCCGCACGACTACGTGCTGCGCGACGGCGACCTGGTCTCGCTGGACTTCGCGGTCTCGGTGGACGGCTGGGTGGCGGACTCCGCGCTCTCGTTCGTCGTCGGCACGGCCCGCGACGAGGATCTGCGACTGATCGACACCAC
>JBASAE010000273.1:0-14696 GCA_049654285.1 Microbacterium sp. | reverse complement strand
GCGTGCCGTCGACCAAGGGCGCGCTGTGACGATGCCGTCCCGCGCTCGGCGCGTCACGGTCTTCGACTACGAATCGGGCAATGTGCACTCCGCCGTAAAGGCGTTGGCCGCGGCTGGTGCCGAGGTGACCCTCACCGGCGATCGCACGGCGGCGCTCGAGGCGGACGGGCTCTTCGTGCCCGGCGTCGGGGCGTTCGCGGCGGTGGCCGAGGCGCTGCGCGCGCACGGTGGAGACGAGATCATCGAGCGCCGGCTCGCCGGCGGACGCCCGGTGTTGGGCGTATGCGTCGGCATGCAGGTGCTGTTCGAGCACGGCGTCGAGCGCGGGAACGACGTGGCGGGGCTGGGCGAGTGGCCGGGTGCGGTCGTCGAGCTGGATGCCCCGGTGCTGCCGCACATGGGCTGGAACACGGTCTCGCCCGACGAGGGCAGCGTGCTGTTCCGCGGCATCGAGCAGGAGAGGTTCTACTTCGTGCACTCCTTCGCGGCCACGCAGTGGAGCCTCGACGTGCAGGCGCCCTTCCCCACGCCGAGGCTCACCTGGAGCACGTACGGCGAGCCCTTCCTCGCGGCCGTGGAGAACGGTCCGCTGGCGGCGACGCAGTTCCACCCGGAGAAGTCCGGCGACGCCGGCATCCGTCTGTTGCGCAACTGGATCGACTCGCTCTGATCGCTTTCCCGTCAGAGGGTTTGTCCCGCGCCGCAAGGCGGACTACTCTCGATTCTCGTGCCGTCTTCCGGCATCCCCCTGCATCTCGAGGATGGACATGAACGACTTCGCACAGTCACCCGCGCTCACCCTTCTTCCCGCGGTCGACGTCGCCGGCGGCAAGGCGGTGCGTCTCACCCAGGGTGAGGCGGGCACCGAGACCTCCTACGGCGATCCCGTGGACGCCGCAGGCGAATGGGTCGACCAAGGCGCCAAGTGGATCCACCTCGTCGACCTCGACGCGGCGTTCGGTCGCGGCAGCAATGCGGCCATCCTGCGCAAGGTCATCAAGCAGTACCGCGGTGTGAGCGTCGAGCTCTCCGGTGGGATCCGCGATGACGCCAGCCTCGAAGGCGCGCTCGAGTCCGGTGCGTCCCGCATCAACCTGGGCACCGCTGCGCTGGAGAACCCGGAGTGGGCCGCCGACGTCATCAGCCGTTACGGCGAGGCCGTCGCGGTGGGGCTGGACGTGCGCGGCACCACGCTCGCCGCACGCGGGTGGACGAAGGAGGGCGGTGACCTCTGGGAGGTGCTCGACCGCCTGGAGGAGGCCGGCTGCAGCCGCTACGTCGTCACCGACGTCACCAAGGACGGCACGCTCCGCGGTCCGAACCTGGAGCTGCTGCGCGAGATGACCCAGCGCACGCCGAAGCCGGTCGTCGCCTCGGGCGGCATCGCGAACCTCGACGACATCGCCGCGCTCCGCGACCTGGTGCCGCTCGGCGTCGAGGGAGCGATCGTCGGAAAGGCGCTCTACACCGGCGCGTTCACGCTGGCCGAGGCGCTCGACGTCGCGGGCGACTGACTCCGTGCCCGAGGGTCACGGCGGCCACGGCGACTCTGCCGGCGTCCCCTGGGAGGGGCGCCGCTTCCACGCCAACGCGCATTCCGCGGACGACGGGTCGGCCGATCCGGCGCTGCTCGTCGCCCTGACCCGGTTCCGCGCCGGAGAGGGCTCCCAGACCGAGGTCGTCGACGCGTTCCGCGCTGCGCGGGTGCTGATCCCGCTGGTCGCCGAGAAGGGTGACGAGGGCACCGGTCCCACGGGACTGAAGGTCGACAAGACCCAGGAGCTCTCGATCGTCACGGTCGCCGCCCCCGATGGGCGCACGGTGCAGCCGGTGTTCTCCTCGGTGCAGGCGATGGCGCGGTGGGATGCCACGGCACGACCGATCCCGTTCGAGGCGGTGCGCGTGGCGCTGGCCGCATCGGCGGAGGACACCGATCTGATCGTGCTGGACCCGGGGTCCGAGACCGAGTTCGTGCTCCGTCGTCCCGCCGTCTGGGCGGTCGCGCAGGAGCAGCCCTGGGAGCCGAGCTTCCTTTCGCCCGAGGTCTTCACGGCGCTGCAGGCCAGTGTCGCGCACGAGCTGGCGGTGATCGACGTGCACGTCGGCGCCGGTGATCCGGATGCCCGGATGCGCGGGCCCGAGCTGATCGTCACGCTCGAGCTGGTGGAGGGCCTGGATCAGCCGACCCTCGACGCCGTGCTCGCGCGTCTCGCGCAGCGTTGGGCCGCCGACGACCGCATCGCGGTGCTGGTGGATTCTCTGACGGTCAGGCTCACTCGCGCCCTCTGACCGGATCAGTTGACCGGGCCGGTGAACTTCTCGCCGGGCCCCTTGCCCACCGGGTCGGGGATCGGGGACGCCTCGCGGAACGCGAGCTGCAGGGAACGCAGGCCGTCGCGCAACGGGCGGGCGTGCGCATCGCTGATCTCGGGGGCGCCGGCGGTGATCAGCCCGGCGAGGGCGTTGATCAGCTTGCGGGCCTCGTCGAGGTCGAGCTGTGCCGCAGGGTCGTCGGCGAGCCCCAGCTTCACGGCCGCGGCGCTCATCAGATGCACGGCGGTGGTGGTGATCACCTCGACCGCGGGAACGTCCGCGATGTCGCGGGTCGCCGCGGTCGCGGCGTCCTCCTGCCGCGCCCAGCGCTCGTGTCGGTCGTCGTGGTGCTGGTCCGGGGCAGGAATCGTCACTTCGGGGTGCCTTCTGGTAGACTTCTGCGGGCTCCGGGGCGTCATGTCCCGGTACGAAAGAGGATTCATTCCCACCCGCGCTTGCCGCTCCAGGCTACCGGGTTCCGCACTCCGCCGGCTGCGCCGGTAGCCAGGGTGCAAGAGCCGGTGCCTTCGATGCATCGGCGGGTGGGGAGACTCCGATTTCGCCCGGAGCGCGTTCGCGCACCGGTGGCCGACATCCCACGTCTAAGGAGCTCCGCATCAGCGATCCCCGTACCAATGAGCGCATCCGCGTGCCCGAGGTCCGCCTCGTCGGCCCCGGGGGCGAGCAGATCGGCGTCGTCGCCATCCAGGTGGCGCTGCGCCTCGCGCAGGAGGCCGATCTCGACCTCGTCGAGGTGGCACCCAACTCGAAGCCGCCCGTGGTCAAGATCATGGACTACGGCAAGTTCAAGTACGAGGCCGCGCAGAAGGCGAAGGAAGCCCGCCGCAACCAGGCGAACACCATCCTCAAAGAGGTGCGCTTCCGCCTGAAGATCGAGGCCCACGACTACACGACCAAGCTCAAGCGCGCCGAGGGCTTCCTCAAGTCCGGCGACAAGGTCAAGGCCATGATCCTGTTCCGCGGCCGTGAGCAGTCCCGCCCCGAGCAGGGCGTCCGTCTGCTCCGCAAGTTCGCCGAGGACGTCGCCGAGTTCGGCACCGTCGAGTCGAACCCCACGATCGACGGCCGCAACATGGTGATGGTCATCGCCCCGCTGAAGAACAAGTCCGAGGCCAAGGCCGAGCAGAACGCCGTCCGCACCGCCAACAAGCAGGCGGCGCGCGACGCCAAGCACCACACCGAGCAGGGCGACGCGGAGCAGGCCGAGGCCACCGCGGAGTAGCCCATACACAGACTCCCGCCTGATCCACGGACAGGGCGGGTACCCCACCAGCATCCGCACGGGTGCCTCACGAAGGAAGAGAAGATGCCGAAGCAGAAGACCCACTCCGGGGCGAAGAAGCGCTTCAAGATCACCGGCAGCGGCAAGCTGAAGAAGCAGCAGGCGAACATGCGTCACAACCTCGAGCACAAGTCGAGCCGCCGCACCCGTCGCCTGAACCAGGACCAGGTGCTCTCGCCCGCCGACACCAAGGTCGCCAACAAGCTTCTCGGCCGCGGCTGAGCCCGCCGAACGCAGATAGGAACACACGAAAATGGCAAGAGTCAAGCGCGCAGTCAACGCGCAGAAGAAGCGTCGCGTCATCCTCGAGCGCGCCTCGGGCTACCGCGGCCAGCGTTCGCGCCTCTACCGCAAGGCGAAGGAGCAGGTCACCCACTCGCTCGTCTACGCGTACCGTGACCGTCGCAAGCGCAAGGGCGACTTCCGCCGTCTGTGGATCCAGCGCATCAACGCCGCCGCCCGCCAGAACGGCATCACCTACAACCGCTTCATCCAGGGCCTCGGCCTCGCGGGCGTGCAGGTCGACCGTCGCATGCTCGCGGAGCTCGCGGTGAGCGACTCCGCCGCCTTCGCCTCGCTGGTCGAGACCGCGAAGAAGGCGCTGCCCTCCGACGTCAACGCGCCGAAGGCCGCTGCCTGATCTTCTCCGGCATCACGAACGGGTGTCTCCGGAAGGGGGCGCCCGTTCCGCGTCCGCGGCGGCTTTCCCTAGACTGAGGGTGTGCTGGAGAACCCTCGCTCACCCCGTGTCCGCGCCGTCGCGAAGCTGACCAAGCGCAGTGCGCGCGTCGAGACCGGGCTCTTCCTCCTCGAGGGACCGCAGGCGGTGCGTGAGGCGCTCGTGTACCGGCCCGAGGCGATCGTCGACCTCTTCGTGACGCCCACCAGCTGGGAGAAGCACGCCGAGCTCCGCGCCGAGGCCTCGGACGCCGACGTCGTGCCCGAGTTCGTCGCCGAGAACGTGCTCGCGGCGATGGCCGACACCGTCACGCCTCAGGGCGTCATCGCGGTCGCCCGGCAGACGCCCACCTCGGTGAAGGACGTCTTCGCGGCGGCTCCGCGTCTGATCGCGATCTGCGAAGAGGTGCGGGACCCGGGCAACCTCGGCACCATCATCCGCGCCGCCGACGCGGCGGGGGCCGACGCCGTCGTGCTCACCGGGCGCACCGTCGACCCGTACAACCCCAAGGTGGTGCGGGCCACGACCGGCTCGCTGTTCCACGTGCCGGTCTCGGTGGGCGGCGAGCTCGCCGATGTCGTGCAGCGCGCGCACGGCGCCGGTCTCCAGGTGCTGGCGGCGGACGTGAAGGGCGATGACCTGCTCGCCGCCCGTGCCGAGGGGGTGCTCCAGGCACCCACGGCCTGGCTGTTCGGCAACGAGGCACGCGGCCTGGCCGACGAGGGGCTCGCGCTGGCCGACCGCGCCCTGAAGCTGCCGATCTTCGGCAGGGCGGAATCGCTCAACCTCGCCACCGCGGCGAGCGTCTGCCTGTATGAGAGTGCGTTCGCCCAGCACGCCGTATCGGGCTGATGCGGATGCGGATTCTCATCGTCGAGGACGACGATCGGGTCGCCGAAGCCCTCGCCGCCTTCCTGGGCCGGGCCGGTTACGCGACCCTCCGCGCCGCGAACGGGCGGGAGGCGCTGGGGGCGCTGGGGTCCGACACCGAGGTCGTCCTGCTCGACCTGGGGCTCCCCGACATGGACGGCATCGACGTGTGCCGTCGCATCCGGGCGCAGAGCGGCGTCCCGGTCATCATCGCGACCGCCCGCAGCGACGTGCAGGAGCGCATCCGGGGCTTGCGGGCGGGGGCTGACGACTTCGTCGTCAAGCCCTACGACGTGCGCGAGCTGGTCGCGCGGATCGAGGCCGTGACCCGCCGCCTGCAGCCGCAGACCGCCGTGCCGGGCGACCATGCCGTCTTCGACATCGACGGGGTGCGCATCGACCTCGTCGCCCGTCGCGTCCTCGTGGACGGCGAGCCGGTCGAGCTGACCCGCAAGGAGTTCGACATCATCGCCGTGCTGGCGCGCTACCCGGGGGTTCCCGTGCCGCGCGAGCGCATCATCCGCGAGGTGTGGAACACGGAGTGGCAGAGCTTCGCCCGATCGCTGGAGGTGCACGTCGCCTCCATCCGGCGCAAGATCGGTCGGAGCTCGTTGATCGAGACCGTGCGGGGTGTCGGGTATCGGCTGATGGAGCGCTGAGCGGTGCGCACCCGGCTCGTCGTCGTCTTCCTGGTGCCTCTGCTGGCGGTGCTCACCGTGCTCGGCGGGGCATATGCGTGGAGCGCTGCACGCAGCATCCAGCAGGAGTTCTACGCCCTGCAGCTCGGCGATCTGAGCTACTTCACCACGAGCGCGCGGCAGGCGTTGCGCTCGGGCAGCGCGGACGTGTTCGACAGCGAGGTGCGCCGCTATCGCGAGGTGTACGGCACGCGGGTCGCGGTGGTCGATCGGACCGGGCGTCTCTGGGCGCCGTCGGATGCCGACGCGGTGCTCCTCGACGCGTCCGAGGCGCAGATCGGCCTGGCCCTCTCGGGACGTCGCGGCGAGTTGCCGTCGTCGTCGCTGCCCTGGCTGTTCAACGACCTCTCCCTGGTCGAACCGGTGTTCGACGACGGAGACGTCATCGGCGCGGTGATCATGACCGCGAGCGTGGACGTGCCGCGTGCGGAGACCGGACGGCAATGGCTGCTGGTGGTGGCCGTCGCCGTGCTGGTCGTGGTGGTCGGCCTCCTGGTGGTCTTCCGGCTGGCCGGCTGGGTGCTGCGTCCGGTGCGGCGGCTGGACGAGGCGATGGCGGCGGTGCAGCAGGGCGACATGGAGGCGCGGATCTCGGACGACACCGGGCCGCCCGAGCTGCACAGCATGATCCTGATGTTCAACAGCATGGCCGAGGAGATCGAAAGGGTCGTCTCCCGGCAGCAGGAGTTCGCGTTGAACGCCTCGCACGAGCTGCGCAACCCCCTGAACGCCCTGCTGTTGCGCGTCGAGTATCTGGCGACGGGCCTCGGGGACGACTGGGAGGACGACGTCGAGAAGGCGCGGGACGAGGGACGGCGGATGGTGCGCATCCTCGACACGCTGCTCGGGTTCGCCCGCGGCGAGAGGGGGGCGGCGGCGTTCGACGTCGTGGAGCTGACCCCGCTCGCGCAGCGGCGTGTCGACGCCTGGCGGGAGGTCGCCTCACGCGGGGGCGTGTCGCTCGCCCTGCACGGGGCGCCCGGGGCGCGCAGCGCGACGGACGACACCATCGTCGAGAGCGCGCTGGACGCGGTGATCGACAATGCGGTCAAGTTCTCGCCCGACGGCGGGCGGATCGACGTGTCGGTCGAGCGGGTCGACGGCGGATGCCGGATCTCGGTGCGGGATCACGGCCCCGGTCTGCTCCCGGAGGAGCTGGACCGTGCCGCGGGCCGGTTCTGGCGCAGCGGGCGGACACAGAGCGCGCCGGGATCGGGGCTGGGGCTCGCGATCGCCACCGACCTGCTGGACTCGGTCGGCGGCCGACTCCAGGTGAGCAGTCCGGACGGTGCGGGCCTCGTGGTCTCCCTGCTCCTGCCGGGGGAGGGGCGGATGTCGACATGACCGTGCGTCGGGTGCTCGTCGCGCTGCTGGCGGGGTTGGCGCTGCTGGCGTGCCTGAGCGGCTGCCGGAGCGGCGCGGCGAGGGAGTGGGACGAGGTGCCGCGGGTGATCGCGGGAGGCGGCACGACCGGGGTGTACTACTCGTACGGCCGGGAGATCGCCGCCGCCCTCCGGGGGGATCCCGGCGTCGAGGTCCAGGTGGCTGAGACGAAGGGCTCGGTCGACAACCTGCAGCGCATCGGTGCCGGTGAGGCCGTGCTGGGGTTCACGCAGAGCGACGCGGCGGCCGACGCCGTCGCCGGCATCGGCGACTTCGACGCCCCGCTGCCGATCCGCGCCGTCGCCCGGCTGTATGACGAATACGTGCACGTCGTCGTGCGGGCGGAGTCCGACATCGACGGGATCTCGGAGCTGGTCGGCCGACGGATCTCCCTCGGTGCGGAGGGGTCCGGCGTCAGCGTGGTCGCACGCCGGGTGCTCGAGGCGGCGGACGTCCCCCTCGGCGCGGTGCAGAACTCCGCCCTGGGGCTGGGCGACTCGATCGCGGCGCTCGAGGATTCGCGCATCGAGGCGTTCTTCTGGGTGGGCGGTGTGCCCACGCCGGGCATCGAACAGCTCGCGGTGAGCATCCCGATCCGGCTGCTGTCGATCGACACCGAGGTCGTGGAGCGCGCGAACGCGGCGCACGCCGGCGTGTACCGGATCTCCGACTTCCCCGTGGGCGCCTACGGGCGCTCCGCTCCGACCATGACGATGACGGTCCCGAACTACCTGGTGACTTCGGCGGATGTGCCCGACCGGGTGGTGCGCGATGCGCTGGCGTCGCTGTTCGCCGCGCGGGGGGAGATCGCCCGGGAGGCCCCGGCGGCGGCGCTGCTGGATCGGCGGCTGGCGATCTTCACGGATCCGATCCCGCTGCATCCCGGGGCGGAGCAGTACTACCGCGGTGTGCGAGGCTGACGCAGACTCAAGAAACACTCAAGACAGGTGCCCGGATTCCCGACACGTGCCTATCCTGGGGAGGTCAGTCGATTCGACGGAGAGTCACGGCGTCGGTGTGTCGTTCCTCTCTCCGCCCATGAGGCAGCCCGACCCGGAGGAATGATGAGCACAGGCGAACCGCTGGTCGTCGTCGATCACGTCGAGAAGCACTACGGCGAGTTCCACGCGCTGAAGGACGTGAACCTCCGCGTGGACAAGGGTGAGGTGGTCGTGATCATCGGGCCCTCCGGCTCGGGCAAGTCCACGCTGTGCCGCACGATCAACCGGCTCGAGACGATCACCAGCGGCTCGATCCGGATCGATGGCAAGGAGCTCCCCGCCGAGGGCAAGGGGCTCGCCGAGCTCCGCGCGGACGTGGGCATGGTGTTCCAGTCGTTCAACCTGTTCGCCCACCTCACGATCCTGGAGAACGTCACCCTCGGGCCGATCAAGGTGCGCGGCCTCAAGAAGGCGGACGCGGAGAAGGAGGCGATGGCGCTGCTGGACCGCGTGGGCGTCGCGCAGCAGGCCTCCAAGCTCCCCGCGCAGCTCTCCGGTGGCCAGCAGCAGCGCGTCGCGATCGCGAGGGCGCTGGCCATGCACCCCAAGGCGATGCTGTTCGACGAGCCCACCAGCGCCCTCGACCCCGAGATGATCAACGAGGTGCTCGACGTCATGGTGCAGCTCGCCAAGGAGGGCATGACGATGATCGTCGTCACCCATGAGATGGGCTTCGCCCGCAAGGCGGCCGATCGCGTGGTGTTCATGGCCGACGGGCAGATCGTCGAGGAGGCGAAGCCCGAGGAGTTCTTCAGCAATCCGACGAGCACTCGTGCGAAGGACTTCCTCTCGAAGCTCCTCACCCACTGAACCGATTCCGTTTGACCCACTGACCTCCGTCCACAGCAACAGAAGGAGAAACCCATGCGACACAAGAGGATCCTCGCCACGATCGGGATCGCCGCGACCGCCCTGCTCGCGCTGACCGCCTGCAACAGCGGAACGCCGAGCGAGCCTGGCAGCGGCGGTGCCACGGAGCCCGCGGCGGGTGGCGACAAGCCGCTGTTCGAGGTCGCGAAGGACGTCAAGCTCGACGGCAGCCCCACCTTCGACAAGATGGAGAAGGCCGGCAAGGTCACCATCGGCGTCAAGGAGGATCAGCCGGGTCTCGGCTACCTCGACGTGACCACCGGCAAGCGCACCGGGTTCGACGTCGACATCGCGCGCTGGATCGCCGCCTCGCTCGGCTTCGACGAGGACAAGATCGACTTCAAGCCGATCGCCTCGGCCAACCGCGAGCAGGCGATCATCAACGGCGACGTCGACTACTACGTCGGCACCTACTCGATCACCGACAAGCGCAAGACCCAGATCGACTTCGCCGGTCCGTACTTCATCACCGGCCAGGGCGTCCTGGTGCGCAACGACGGCGAGATCACCGATGTGAAGGACCTGTCCGACCTCAACGGCAAGACCGTGTGCTCGGCGACCGGCTCGACGCCGATCCAGAACATCAAGGCGAACTACCCCGAGATCAAGACCCAGGAGTACGACCTGTACTCGGCCTGCGTCGAGGACCTGCTGAGCAAGAAGGTCGACGCGGTCACCACCGACCAGGCCATCCTCATCGGCTACGCGGCGCAGAACCCCGACAAGCTGAAGGTCGTCGGCGGCCTGTTCACCGAGGAGCGTTACGGCGTGGGCCTCACCAAGGGCGACGACGTGCTGCGCACGCACATCAACGACCTGTTCACCAACGGCCACGACACCTGGCAGGCCATCTTCGACAAGAACCTCGGTTCCTCGGGGATCAAGGTCGAGCAGCCGAAGGTCGACGCGTACTGATCCCGCCGGGTGGCTCCGGCATCCTCCGGGGCCACCCGCACATCTGAGAAGGGGAGGGCGGCGTGGACGTCATCTTCGGCAACCTCGATCTGTGGAGTCAAGCGCTGGGGAACACCCTGCTGGTCTTCGTGGTCGGGGGAGTGATCGCTCTGGTGCTCGGCATCGTGGTGGGCGCGATGCGCGTGTCCCCCGTGCCGATCGCCCGTGCGACGGGCACGGTCTACGTGAACCTGGTGCGGAACACCCCGCTGACCCTCGTCTTCTTCTTCTTCGTCTTCGGGTATCCCCAGCTGGGGCTCCCCGACCTGTCGAACCTCGTGCTCGGCATCCTCGCGATCGGCGTGTACACCGCGACGTATGTGGCGGAGGTGCTGCGCGCGGGCATCAACACGGTACCCGTGGGGCAGGCCGAGGCGGCCAGGGCGATCGGGCTGCCGTTCGGGAAGGTGATGACCCTGGTGATCCTGCCGCAGGCGTTCCGGTCGGTCGTCCCGCCGATGATGAGCGTGTTCATCGCGCTGCTGAAGAACACCACGGTCGCCGCCGGGTTCGGCATCGCGGAGCTCGCCGCGATGCGCTCGACGATCAACGACGCGCCGGATCGGCCGGGCAACCCGATGGAGGTGCTGCTCTGGGTGGCGGTGGTCTTCGTCGTCCTGGTGCTGATCATGAGCGCCGTGCAGCGGCATCTCGAGAACAAGTGGAGGATCGCGCGATGACTTCCGTGCTCTACGACGTCCCCGGCCCCCGGGCGATCCGCCGTAACCGCGTGCTCGCGGTCATCACCATCGCCGTCGTCCTCGCGATCCTCGGCTTCATCGTCTACCGCTTCTGGGACACCGGGCAGTTCGCCGCCGAGAAGTGGTACGTCTTCACCTTCACGAACGTGTGGTCGCAGATCCTCGCGGCGCTCGGGCGCACCCTGGGCGCGTTCGGCCTCGCGGCGGTGCTCAGCCTCATCCTCGGTTTCCTGCTCGCGATCGGACGGCTCTCCGACCACGCCTGGGTGCGTGTGCCGGCGGGAACCCTCACGGAGATCTTCCGCGCGGTGCCGGTGCTGGTCATGATGATGCTCCTCTACTACGGCCTGCCGGTGGTCGGCGTGAAGATGGACCCGTACTGGGCCGTCGTGATCGGCCTGATGGTCTACAACGGCTCGGTCCTCGCCGAGGTGCTGCGCGCCGGCGTCGAGGCGCTGCCGAAGGGCCAGAAGGAGGCCGGCTACGCGATCGGGCTGCGCAAGAACGGTGTGATGCGCCTGATCCTGCTGCCGCAGGCGGTGCGCGCCATGCTGCCGGTCATCCTCGCCCAGCTCGTGGTGACGATGAAGGACACCGCTCTGGGCTTCATCATCACCTACCCGGAGCTGCTCTACTTCGCCAAGCTGCTCAGCTCGCAGCCGGGCCGGCCCATCCTGCAGTCCGCGATGGTCATCGGCGGGATCTACGTGGTCATGTGCCTCATCCTGTCGTTCCTCGCCAGGAGGCTGGAGATCAGGATGCGACGCTCGCCGAAGCTCAAGGGCTACACCCCCACGGGCGGCGGCGACCCCCGCATCCACGAGGGCTCGACGGTCACCGAGGTGATCGCGACCCAGCGGGCCGGTGGGAAGTTCGACGCGGGCAACGCGCCGACGCTCTGAGCGCCGTCGGTCCGATCGGCGGCGCCCCACCGCGCCGGTAGACTCGGTTCTCGTGTCAGACTCTCCCGAAACACCCCAGATCACCCCGGAGGCGGTGGAGTCCGCCGTCGCCGCCGCGCTCGCGGCGATCTCCGCGGCATCCGACTCCGCGGAGCTGAAGGCCGCCCGGCACGACCACGTCGCCGAGGGGTCGCCGCTCGCGGTGCTGAACGCGTCGATGCGTCAGGTCGCCCCCGAGCACAAGGCGGCGTTCGGCAAGCTGATCGGACAGGGGCGCGGGCAGGTCACCCAGGCGCTCGCCGCGAAGGAGGCCGAGCTCGCCGAGGCCGAGACCGCGGCACGGCTCGAGGCCGAGCGGATCGACATCACGGCGGTGCCCTCGCGGACGCGCGTCGGGGCCCGGCACCCGCTCACCCTACTGCAGGACCAGGTCTGCGACATCTTCGTCGGCATGGGCTGGGAGATCGCGGAGGGCCCGGAGCTCGAGCACGAGTGGTTCAACTTCGACGCCCTGAACTTCGATGTCGACCACCCCGCCCGACAGGAGCAGGACACGTTCTACGTCGACCCGGTCTCGCGCCATCTGGTGATGCGCACGCACACCAGTCCGGTGCAGGTCCGCTCGATGCTCGACCGCGAGGTGCCGATCTACGTGCTGTGCCCCGGGCGCGTGTACCGCACCGACGAGTTCGACGCGACGCATCTGCCGGTGTTCACCCAGTTCGAGGGACTCGTGGTCGACAAGGGCATCACGATGGCGCACCTCAAGGGCACGCTCGACCACTTCGCGCGTCAGCTCTTCGGCCCCGAGGCGAAGACCCGCTTCCGCACGAACTACTTCCCGTTCACCGAGCCGTCCGCCGAGCTCGACCTCTGGCATCCCACCTTCAAGGGCGGCGCCCGCTGGATCGAGTGGGGCGGCTGCGGCATGGTCAACCCCAACGTGCTGCGTGCGGCGGGCATCGACCCCGAGGAGTACAGCGGCTTCGCATTCGGGATGGGGATCGAGCGCGGGCTGATGTTCCGCAGCGATGTGAAGGACATGCGCGACATGGCCGAGGGCGATGTGCGTTTCAGCGAGCAGTTCGGGATGGTGGTGTGATGCGCGTCCCGCTCTCGTGGCTGCGTGAATACGTCGATGTGGCCCAGGACGCCACTCCGGAGGACGTGCTGGCGGCGCTGGTGACCGTCGGGTTCGAAGAGGAGGACGTGCACCGCTTCGAGGTCACCGGTCCCGTCGTCGTCGGGCAGGTGCTCTCCCTCGAGCCCGAGCCGCAGTCCAACGGCAAGACGATCAACTGGTGCCAGGTCGACGTCGGCGAGGCGAACGGCGGCGTGCGCGGCATCGTCTGCGGCGCGCACAACTTCACGGTCGGGGACAAGGTCGTGGTGACCCTGCCCGGTGCCGTGCTGCCCGGCCCGTTCCCGATCGCCGCACGCAAGACCTACGGGCACGTCTCCGACGGGATGATCGCCTCGGCGCGGGAGCTGGGGCTCGGCGACGAGCACGACGGCATCATCGTGCTCGGGAACCTCGGCATCGACGCCCCGGTCGGCACGGACGCGATCGCGCTGCTCGGCCTGGACGACGTCGCGATCGACATCAACGTCACGCCCGACCGCGGCTATGCGTTCTCGGTCCGCGGCGTCGCCCGCGAGTACTCGCACGCGACCGGCGCGGCGTTCCGCGACCCGGCGCTGCGGGATGCCGCGGACCTGGTGCCCGGTGAAGGGCGCACGGCGGTCGTCGACGACTCCCGCCCGCTGCGCGGCGTGCCCGGCGCGACCGAGTTCGTCACCCGCGTGGTGCGCGGCGTGGATCCCTCGCGCCCCACCCCGCCGTGGATGATCGCTCGCCTGGTGCTCGCCGGCATGCGCTCGCTCGGCGTGCTGGTCGACATCACCAACTACGTGATGCTCGAGCTCGGCAACCCGGTGCACGGCTACGACCTGGACAAGCTCGACGGCGGCATCGTCGTCCGCCGTGCCGAAGGGGGCGAGACGATGTTCACGCTCGACGGGCAGGAGCGCACCCTGCACGCCGAGGACCTGCTGATCACCGACGGCTCGGGCGCCATCGGCCTCGCCGGGGTCATGGGCGGCGGCACCACCGAGATGAGCGACACCACCCGAAACGTGCTGATCGAGGCCGCGACCTTCGACCCGATCACGATCGCGCGCTCGGCCCGTCGGCACAAGCTGCCCAGCGAGGCATCCAAGCGCTTCGAGCGCGGCGTCGACCCGCGCATCCCGCTGGTCGCCGCCCGCCGAGTCGCCGAGCTGATGGTCGAGCTGGCCGGAGGCACGCTCACCGAGGAGGGCGGCGCGCTGTTCGCCGAGGTCGAGATCGCCCCGATCCCGTTGCCGGCCGGATTCGTCGCCGGCCTGATCGGCATCGACTACACGGACGCCGAGATCACCGGCGCGCTGGAGACCATCGGCGCGACGGTCGAAGCCGCCGAGACCGGCTGGTCGGTGACGCCGCCGAGCTGGCGCCCCGACCTCACCGACAAGTGGACGCTCGCCGAGGAGGTCGCCCGCATCCACGGGCTCGATCGCATCCCCTCGCTGCTGCCGGTGCCGCCGTCCGGCCGCGGGTACACCGCGCTGCAGGCCGGACGTCGCCGCGTCGCCGATGCGCTCGCCGCAGCCGGGTACGTCGAGACCCCGGCGTTCCCGTTCACGACCGAGGCGCTGAACGACCTGCACGGATCGGCGTCGGGGGAGCACCTGCCCAGCATCAGGCTGGCGAACGCGCTCGACGGACAGGCGTCATTCCTGCGCCGTTCGCTGATCCCGGGTCTGGTGCAGACCGCGCACCGCACTGTGGCGCGCGGTTTCACCGACCTGTCGCTGTTCGAGACCGGGAGCGTCTTCACCCCCGAGCCGGGTGTCGAGTACGGCACCGCGGACGTGCCGCCGCTGGGCGTCAAGCCCTCGGAGGAGACGCTCGCCGCGCTGAACGCCGCGATCCCGCCGCAGCAGCGGCACCTGGCAGTGCTGCTGACCGGCAACATCGCAC
>JBASAE010000272.1:0-6160 GCA_049654285.1 Microbacterium sp. | reverse complement strand
GCGATGCCGTGGACGTCCGCGAGGACGCCGGCGAGCCCCGGGAGTCGCTCCATGGCGGAGCTCTTGGGCAGTCCCTCGTGGAGCATGAGGGAGGGCTCGAGGATCGCGTGCACCTCGGCGATCCCGCCGGCACGGCCCCAGAGCTCTTCGGCGAGGATGTGCGAGTGGCCGGTTCCGAAGGCCCACCATCGGTGGCCGCCGGCGATGGATTCCGCGATCAGCTCGGCCGCGGCGGTGATCTGGGGCACCTCGGCGTCCTCGATCCTCTTGCAGACGTCGAGGGCTGCGGCGAGATAGCGGCTCGCGCTTGGTGTCATCGGGTCACCTTCCAGGCTTGCACTGCCCTGGGCGGGATGGACCCGGACAGGGACGATCGATATTCTTACCTATCTATACCAGTATAAACGCGTCTCGGCGAGCGAAAGGTGCACACATGACGAAGACGGCGACGGGCTCCCCCGCATGATCATCCGCAGTCGTCGCCTCGTCGTCGGCGAGTCGACGCTCCTGGACGGCTGGGTCCGCATCGACGGCGGCACGATCGCCGAGATCGGCGAGGGCGAGCCCGGGGGCGCCCCCGGCGAGCGGATCGACCTCGGAGCCCGCTGGGTCGGGCCGGGGTTCATCGACATCCACATCCACGGCGCGGGACGCGACGACGTGATGGACGGGACGCCGGCGGGCATCGCGACGATGGCGGCGACGCTTGCGGCGAGCGGTGTGACGTCGTTCGTGCCCACGACGTACTCCGCCCCGGTCGAGGACACGCTCCGGGCCCTGCGCGCCATCCAGCACGTCAAGGACTCCGGAGCCGACGGAGCCGTGGTGCTGGGGGCCCACATGGAGGGGCCCTTCCTCAGCGAGGCGCGCAAGGGCGCCCATCGTCCGGAGCACCTGGCCCCGCCCTCGCCTCTCGCGCTGGCGCGCTATCGGGCGGCGGCGGACCTGCGCGTGGTCGTCATCGCCCCGGAGCTGGCGGGGAGTCGGGCGCTCATCGACGAACTGGTCGGCGACGGCATCGTCGTCGCCCTGGGGCACACCGACGCCGACGCCGCGCAGATGCACGACGCCGCGGCGGCGGGTGCCGCGCTCGTGACGCACCTCTTCAACGGGATGCCCCCGCTCCACCACCGCGCGGTCGGGCCGGTGGGGGCCGCGCTGACGTCGCCCTCGCTCGTCTGCGAGCTCATCGGCGATGGCATCCACGTCTCCGCCGAGGCGATGCGGATCGCCCGGGGGATGAAGGGCCTGTCCGGCATCGTGCTCGTGTCCGACGCGGGCCGAGGCGCCTCCGCAGACGGCGCCGGCGGCGCCACGGCGCTCGCCGACGGCACGCTCGCGTCGAGCCTCAGGCTGCTGCCGGCCGGCTTCGTCACCTTCTGCCGCGCGAACGGTCTCGACTTCGCCTCCGCCTGGCCCACCGCCAGCGGCAACGCGGCGCGGTTGCTGGGGCTCTCCGGCAAGGGATCGCTGCACGTGGGCGCGGACGCCGATCTCACCGTCCTCGAGGAGGACGGGGAGGCCGCCGGCTCCATCGTCGGAGGGCGCCCCCACCTCGTGTCGGCATGACCGCGGCTACTGCGTGTTCCGGCTCACGGCGATCTGGAAGGCGTAGCGGTCGCCGCGGTACAGGGATCGCCCGAACTCGACGATCCCTCCCATGCTGTCGCGCGCCGTGTTCGTGATCCCGAAGGCCGCCTCCCCGGTGGCCGTGTCGAGCAGCTTGGCGTCATGGTCGTTGAGGTCGGTGATCACCACCGTCTGCTCGGCGCTGAAGACCACGACGTTGTGCCGGCTGGCGAGCACCTCGTGCAGGGAGTCCCCGTGGTGGAGGTCCCGGTCGAGATCGGGGAAGCGCGACTCGGGGATGTGCGTACGCTCGAGGGCGATCGGCACGTCGTCCGCGGTGCGCACGCGCTCGATGTAGAACACCTCGTCGCCGGTCGGGATCTCCAGCTTCTCGGCGACGAAGGCGCTGGCCGGCTGCCGGACGATCTTGAACTCCCGGGTCCCCGGGGTCATGCCGCGCAGGCGCATGTCCTCGGTGAACGACCGGAGCACCCGCTGCGCCGCGAGAGGGCGCTGCACGAAGGTGCCCCTCCCGGGCACGCGCATCATCATGCCCCGGGACACGAGGGCGCTGACCGCGCTCCGCGCCGTCATCCGGGCGACGGAGAACTGCTCCGCCAGCACGCGCTCGGACGGGACGAGGGTGCCCGGTCCCGTCTGACGCGCGAACTCCTCGAGGGATGCCTCGATCAGCTCGCGCTTGCCGTCCACATCGTGGTCGACGCGAGGAACGCCCTCCGGTGCGTTTCTCGTCCTGGCCATCGCCGTCGCCTCCTCACGATGCAGGTCTCGTCCGATGGTACTCGGTGCTCCCTCCCCGGAAGCGGGCCGAATCGGGGCGCGGAAACAGTTGACCCGGCCTAGACCAGTATGTAATCTGTCACGAAACAGCACCTCTCGCGTGGCTGACCCTGCCACGCGCCACACCGAGACCGTCGTGCGACCGACGAGGCGGAAGGAGCAGCACAGTGAAGATGAGCAAGCGACTGGCAGGGCTGGGAGGGTTCGCCCTCTCGTTCCTCCTCCTTGCGGGGTGCACCGGCGGCGGAACCGGCGACGACCCCGCGAAGGACGGCGAGAAGGTCACACTTCGCATGATCAACTGGGCGAACCCGGCGGCGAACGCCGTGATCGAGGAGATCAACAAGAAGTTCACCGAGGCCAACCCCGACATCGTCGTCGACTATCAGGTGGCCGCGAACACGAGCACTTCCTACGCGACGCTCCTCCAGACCGCCGTGGCGAGCTCGAGCGTCGACATCATCACGACCAACAACCCCTTCCAGCCCCTGCCCGACAACCCGACACGCGACAACATGTCGCAGGAGCAGATGTGGGCGACGAGCGGGGTGCTGATGCCTCTCACGGACCAGCCGTGGCTCGCGAACTACACCGACTCCGCCCGGGCCTCGATGACCTATGAGGGCGAGGTGTACGGCGTGCTCTCCGGCGTGTACCAGTGGATGGTGTTCTACGACAAGGACGTCTTCGCCGCCCACGGCCTCTCCGAGCCGAAGACGTACACGGAGTTCATCACGATCATGGACACCCTCAAGGCGGCGGGTGTCCAGCCGCTCTGGTTGGGCGCGGGCGGGGGTGCGGAGATCTACGTCCGCAACTTCCTGTCGGCTCCGCTGATGAACTCGGTCTGGGCGCCGAAGGCGGGCTCCGGCGGCCTGGCCAAGGCGCTCGAGCGCGGCGACCTCTCCTGGGACGACCCCGCGTTCATCACGATCCTGGACAAGCTCTCCGAGGTGGGCGGCTACCTCCAGCCGGGCTGGACCGGCACATCCTGGCAGGGCATGCCCGGCGACTTCGCAGCCGGCAGGTCCGCGATGCTGCTGGACGGGTCATGGGACCTCAGCGCGGTCCGTGAGGCGAACCCGTCCATGAACATCGGGAGCTTCCCGCTGCCCGGGAGCGACAACGCCGCGGACAACCAGCCGATCCTGGTGCAGGACCTCACCTTCGCGATCCTCAAGGACGCGAAGAACAAGGATGCCGCGGTGAAGTACCTGGAGTTCTTCTCCCAACCGGAGAACTACAGCCAGTACGTCAACGCGACCGGCATCTCCCCCTCGCAGAGCGCGGGCGAGTACTCCAGCTTCGCCTCCGAGGTGCTCGGCGAGCGCTTCGGGCAGGGAACGCCGTCGAGCGACGTCCTCCCGCTGCTCTCGCCGCTGTCGACCACCTATTGTCAGACGCCGGAGAACTTCGCAAAGGTGTTGATCGAGGTCATGGAGGGCAAGAAGACGTCGAAGGACGCCGCGGCGCTGTTCACCGAGAGCTGTCACATCGAATGACCCCCGAGGCGGGCGGTGCGTCACGGCACCGCCCGCCTCAGGAACCACGAAGCCACGTGAAACGGATGTGACGAGATCACCCCCTACAACCCTCCGCAGCTCCGCCTCATGTCGCGGCCGTCGAGACTTCTCATGTACGGCGGCGTGGCGCTCGCCATCGCCGTCTACGCCGCTTTCGCGATCATCCCGACGATCGGCAACGTGGTCATCTCCGTCACCGACTACACCGCGATCCCCGGCGCGTCGACCGACTTCGTGGGCCTGAAGAACTACAAGAACCTGTTCACCAGCCAGCTCCCCGCGTTCCTCGCGAGCCTGTCGGCCACCCTGGTCTTCGTCCTCGGCGTCACGCTCAGCCAGAACGTGCTCGCGCTCATGTTCGCGCACCGCCTCGCCGACGGCACGAGGAGCGCGGACATCCTCCGGGTGCTGGTCTTCCTGCCGATCGTGCTGGGCGTCACCGTCGTCGGGCTGATCTGGCTGGTCATGTTCGACCCCACCAACGGTCCCGCCGCGCGGATCCTCGGGGTCTTCGGGGTGCACTCCTCGTTCTTCGGATCGACCGAGTGGGCGATGCCCCTGGTCATCGTCGTGCAGGTGTGGCAGAACCTGGGGTTCACGATGCTCCTCTACATCGGCGCGCTGAAGGCCGTCCCCGTCTCGGTCTACGAGGCCTCATCCCTCGACGGCGCCACGGGATGGACCCGTTTCCGGAGCATCACCTGGCCGCTGCTGGCACCGTCCGTCACCGTCAGCCTCGTCTATGCGGTCGTCGGCACGCTGACGACGTACAACCTCATCTACGTGCTCACCAACGGCCAGTACGGCACGGAGACGCTCGGGATGCTGGCCTTCCACAGTGCATTCGGCCGCACCGCGAACCTGGGCCTGGGCGCTGCCGTCACCACCAGCCTCATCGTCATCACCGTCTTCGTCGCCATCCCGCTCGCCGTGCTGCTGCGGTGGCGCGAGCGCAGGATCCTCGGATAGGAGGGGAAGATGTCTTCGACCATCGCCGCGCCCGCGATGTCCGCTCGCACGGCGCGCAGGCTCAGCCGGATCGCCACCGGGACGCTCATCGCGCTGCTGCTGGGCGTCCCCCTGGCGTACATCCTCCTGATCTCGTTCCAGACGCCGGCGCATTTCATCGCTGACCCCACCTCGCTGATCGGGGGGTACACGGTCGACAACTACGCCCAGGCGTGGGAGCGGGGCGACCTGGGACGGCAGCTGGCGAACACCGCGTTCTATGCGGTCTCCGCGGCGACGATCTCCACCGTTCTCAGCGTGCTGATCTCCTACCCGATCGCGCGGCGGCTCGTGAAGGCGCATCGTTCGCTGTACCTGCTGTTCGTCATCGGAGTGTGCCTTCCGCTGCCGATCATCCCGCTGTTCGTGCTCGCGCGGGCCTTCGGCCTCTATGACAACCCCGTCGGGTACATCGTCCTCCAGGTGGCTCCGGGCCTGCCGCTGGGCGTGCTGATGCTCACCGCGTTCATCGCCGGCATCCCGAACGAGATCGACGAGGCGGCGTTCCTCGACGGGTCCGGGTATCTGCGGTTCGTCTTCCGGTTCGTCGTGCCCCTGGCGTGGCCGAGCATCGTCATCGTGTTCCTCTACTCGCTGCTGGCGGTCTGGAACGACATCATCGCGCCCATCGTCTTCCTGACGAGCAGTCAGTACTTCCCCGTCACGCGAGGCGTGTACCAGTTCTTCGGCGCGACGGCGAGCTCGTGGACCATCGCAGCGGCGGCGATCGTGATCGTCAGCATCCCCGTGGCGCTGCTCTTCATCGTGAGCCAGCGGCATCTCCTCCGCTCGACGGTGGGGGCATCGCTGTGAGCGACGACCTCGTCGTCATCGACGTCGGCAAGAGCGGATCGCGGCTGAGAGCGCGCATCGGCGGGCGGGAACGGACCTCGTCGCTGGGGCGGGGGATCTCTCCGGCCGAACCCGGAGACCATGGCGACCTGCTGGGGCGGATCGTCGTCGAGCTGCTGGAGGACGCGGCGATCCCCTCGGGCGTCCGGGGTGTGGTCGTCGGCGCGACCTGCGATCTGCAGGGCGGCGAGCACCTCAGCTTCGAGTCCGTGGTGCGCGCGGCGGCGCCCGAGGCCGTCCTCGTGCTGTCGGATGACGGGGTGCTCGCCCACGCACGCGCGTTCGGCGCGAGGGGCGGCATCGTCCTCTCCGTGGGGACCGGCGTCATCGGGGTGGCGCTCGCTCCGGGCGGCCTCGTCGTGCGCGCCGACGGGTGGGGGCCTCTGCTGGGCGACAGGGGAAGCGCC
>JBASAE010000271.1:0-2200 GCA_049654285.1 Microbacterium sp. | reverse complement strand
GGGCGGCAGGCCGCCGGTCCGGTGGACGCCGCCCTCGCGCAGCGTCGCCATCGCGAGCCCGGCGACCGTCAGCGCCAGGGCGACCGGGATGGTCGTCGTGGAGGCGCCCCGCACCAGGAGGAGGACGATCCCGGCGCTCCCGCAGATCGCGGCGAGGGCGACGCGGAACCCGCCGAGGGTGGCCTGCGGGAGGCGGACCGCCTCCACGCGCGACAACGGCACGGCGATCAGGGCGGTGAGCGACAGCGCGAGCAGCAGCCACACCGGGCGGCCCAGCCACCAGTCGGCGGTCGCCGGGGAGGGGAGCGTCAGCAGTCCGGCACCGGCGATGAGCGCCGAGACGCCCGCGAGCGTCAGCAGCACAGGCATGTGCCACAGGTACACCGTCATCGCCCGTCGCGACACGAACTCTGTGAACATCGCGACGCGGGGACGGTTGGCGAGCGACGAGATCGGCGCGCGCAGCAGTGAGAACGCGCAGGTGTGCACGACGCCGATGAGGATCAGCGCGGTGGTCGGCGGGTTGAGGTTCGCCACGAGGTCGGGGGAGTGCACCCCGGTCTGGAACGAAAGCGCGAGCAGGACCGCGCCGGCAGCGGCGACACCGATCCGCACGCGGCGGGAGAGTGCGTCGATCCGTCCCTCGGCGAGATGGAACCCGAGCTGTTGCATGGTCAGCCACACGAACCCGAGGTTGAGGAATCCGATCGCGTCGACACCGCTCAGGATGCGGGCCGCGTCCACCAGCAGCGCCGCACCGCCGAGCACGGCGATCGTGCCGAGCGGCGCCGCGCGATGCGCCCGGAGGAGGGCGGGGAGCAGTGCCTGGCAGAGCAGGAACACCGCGAGGAACCACAGCGGCTGCCCGAACCGGTACCCGGCGATCTGCACGAGCGCGTCCGGGACCCCGCTCAGCTCCAGCACCGCGAGCCCGATGCCCGCCGCGCCGACGACGACCGTGGCGGGGAGCAGCAGACGATGGATCCGTCCGACGACGAAAGCGGCGTCGGACAGTCCCCGCTCTCGCATCCGTCGGTGCGCGGTGAGGCCGGCGTATCCGCCGATCACGAAGAAAAGCGGCATCACCTGCAGCACCCAGCTCACCGGCGTGAGCCACGTCCCCGCCTCCGCGGCGTTGGCGAACAGCGGGCCGTCGGCCGTGACGGTCACGCCGACCATCAGCGCGTGCAGCACGACCACCGCGGTGACGCACAGGGCGCGGACCAGGTCGATCGCCCGATCGCGGCCGAGGTCGACGGAATGGGCGGGATGGACGGGAACGGGCATGGGGACCTCCGGGATCGCGGCGTCCTCGCAGGCTAGGGACGCGGCGTCCGCGACGGCATCACCCTGTGGGGCCGTTCCGGGCGATACCCGGGTATCGCCCGTCAGGGGGCGGGTTCGACCAGCCCGTTGTCGTAGGCGTAGATCACCGCGTGCACCCGGTCGCGCAGGCTGAGCTTCGCGAAGACCTTGCCGACATGGGTCTTGACGGTCTGCTCGGCGATGAAGAGCGTCGCGGCGATCTCGGCGTTGGACCGGCCCTGCGCGATCAGCACGAGGACTTCGCGCTCGCGCTCGGTCAATCCGGCGAAGGCGGGGTCGATGTCGCGGGCGCGAGGCCGGCGGGCGGAGAAGTGCTCGATCATGCGGCGGGTCACGCGCGGTGACAGCAGGGCGTCGCCCGCTGCGATCACCCGGACCGCGTGCACCAGGTCCTCCGGCAGCGCGTCCTTGAGCAGGAAGCCGCTCGCCCCCGCCTCGATCGCGTCGTAGACGTAGTCGTCGATGTCGAACGTGGTCAGCATGAGGATGCGCGGGACGTGCGCCGAGCGGTACGACGGGCCGAGGATGCGTCTGGTCGCCGCGATGCCGTCGAGCTCGGGCATCCGCACGTCCATCAGGATCACGTCCGGGTCCAGCCGGGTCGCGAGCCGCACCGCCTCCTCGCCGTCCGCGGCCTGCGCCGCGACCTCGATGCCGTCCTGCGCGTCGAGCAGGGCGGCGAATCCGGCACGCACCATGCCCTGGTCGTCGGCTACGAGCACGCGGATCGTCATGGGGTCTCCGGAAGGGGGTCGGGATCGGGATGCCGGGGGAATCGGGCCGACACGGTCCATCCTCCCTCGGGATCGGGGCCGGCGGTCACGCTGCCGCCGAGCAGGGCGGCCCGCTCGGACATGCCGCGCAGCCCGTGGCC
>JBASAE010000270.1:0-1711 GCA_049654285.1 Microbacterium sp. | reverse complement strand
AACCTGTACCGGCCGGCCGGACTCGTCGCCGGTGTCACGGTGCCGGCGATCCTCTTCGCCAGCGGTCACAGCCACGAGGCGAAGGCCGCACCCTATTACCACGCCAGCTGCCTCGCGCTCGCCGAGGCGGGCATGGTGGTGCTCGCCGTCGATCCTCCCGGTCAGGGGGAGCGGATCCTCCGTGCGGATCACGACCCCGCCGACGAGGACACCTGGGGGGTCGGGGAGCACCTGCGCACCGGGATGTCGGCGTGGTGGCTGGACCAGTCCCTGATGCGGTGGATCGTGACCGACCTGATGGCCGGTGTCGATCTGCTGACCGCGCTGCCCGAGGTCGACCCGCAGAGGATCGGCATGACCGGCATCAGCGGCGGCGGAACGCAGACCTCGATCATGATGGCCCTCGAGCCGCGGCTGGCGGCGGCGGCACCCGGCACCTACATCACCAGCCGGTTGGCGTACCAGGCCACCGGACAGATCCAGGACGCCGAGCAGCACCTGCTCGGCGGGTCGGCGGCCGGCGTCGACCACGCCGACATCCTGGCGGCCTTCGCACCCCGGCCGCTGCGACTGCTGGTCGCGAGCTGGGACTTCTTCGCGATCGAGGGCACGGTCGAGTCGTTCGCCCGTGCCCAGAGCGCCTACGCGCACGTCGGCGCCGCGGGCTCGCTGACGATGTCGGTGGACGACACCGTCCATGCGCTCTCGCCGGGCCTGCGCCGGGCGCAGGTGGAGTTCTTCTGCGAGGCGTTCGGCCTCGCCGTGGTCGACCGGGCAGAGCGGCCGTTGCACTCGCCCGGGGAGCTCCGGGCGACACGCTCGGGCCGGATTCTGGACGACCATCCCGACTCGACCCGGATCACCGACCTCATCGCCGAGTCGATGGAGGGGCTCCGCCCGCCGGAGGATCCTGCGGCCTGGCTGCGGAGCCGGGTCTTCCACGATCGTCGTCGACCCGTGCTCGACGCGGTCCGCTGGGTCGGCACCGAGGAGGAGCCGCATCTGTTCTGGAGGGCGGAGGCCGACATCTGGGGTGCCGCGGTGCTGCGGGATCCCGTCCGGCGAGATGACCCCGCCTCCCCGGGACACCCTGCATCCGGGGGTGAGCCGGGGGCGGCGGCTCCGACTCCGCTCACCCTGGTGCTGCTGCCGGAGGGCACCCGCACGGCCGGGGCCGCCGCGCTGCTGCCCGAGGAGGCGGCAGGGCCGAGGATCGTGCTGGACCTCCGCGGGATCGGTGCGCTCTCGTCGCGGCAGCGGACCGGAGCGCCGCCGTCCTCGCTGTGGGGCTATGAGTACAAGCTGCTGTCGGACCTGCTCTGGATCTCGGACAGCCTGGCGGCGGGACGGGTGTTCGACCTGTGCCGCGCGATCGACGTGCTGACGTCGGATCGCGAGCTCCGCCGGCGCTGGCCGGGCGTCGGGCCGGGAAGCCCCGTCGAGGTCGTGACGGTCGGCGGCCTCGCCCGCTGGCACGGGGAGCTGGCGGCGTTGATCGACCCTCGGATCGTGCGCGTCCGGCACGACGGCGCCGAGCTGGACATCGCGCATGCGATCCGCACCGGTGGATGGGACGAGACGGCCGGGAACTGGCAGGCGCTGATCCCCGGAGCGGCGGCGATCCTGCACACGGTCGGGATGCGGTGAGCTGCGGCGCCGTCGCGGCACCGCAGGGGGATCCGCGTCCCGACCGCCCGGCGCGGCGTCCGGG
>JBASAE010000269.1:0-8885 GCA_049654285.1 Microbacterium sp. | reverse complement strand
GGTCGATGCCGATCGAGCGACCGCGGTCGCCGACGATGCCGCGCCAGGAGAGCACGGAACCGGCCTCGACCGACACCCGGGCGGTGACGGCAGCCGGAAGCACCGACTCGCGGTAGGCCTCGTCCTGCTCGGCGAACCACTCCAGGGAGGGAGCCGACACGACCCGGGCGCCGACGCCCTCGGCGGCGAGCGTCTCGCGGGCCGAGACGGCGAGCTGGACCTCGGAGCCGGTCGCGATCAGGATGACGTCCGGCGTGCCGTTCGGGGCGTCCGCGAGCACGTACGCGCCCTTCGCGGTGTTCGCCGCCGAGGCGAAGGTGTCGCCCGCGGCCTGGCCGTCGCCGCGGGTGTAGTTCGGCACGTTCTGACGGGTGAGCGCGAGGCCGGTGGGGCCGCCGTGGCGGCGCAGGACCTCGAGCCACGCCGCAGCGGTCTCGTTGCCGTCCGCCGGGCGGACGATCGTCATGTTCGGGATGGCGCGCAGCGAGGCGAGCTGCTCGACCGGCTGGTGCGTCGGCCCGTCCTCGCCGAGCGCGACCGAGTCGTGCGTCCAGACGAAGATGCTGGGCACGTTCATCAGAGCCGCGAGCCGCACCGCGGGCCGCATGTAGTCGCTGAAGATGAGGAAGGTGCCGCCGAACGGACGGGTCGGCCCGTGCAGCACGATGCCGTTGAGGATCGATCCCATCGCGTGCTCGCGGATGCCGAAGTGCAGCACGCGGCCGTAGGGGCTCCCCGTCCAGTCGTGCGTCGACCACTCGGCGGGGATGAACGAGGACGCCCCCGAGATCGTGGTGTTGTTCGAGCCTGCGAGGTCGGCGGAGCCGCCCCACAGCTCGGGCAGCTCCGGGGCGAGCGCGTTGATGACCTTGCCCGACGCGGCACGGGTGGAGACCTCGGTGCCCCCCTCGAACACGGGCAGGACCCGCTCGATCCCCTCGGGCAGCTCATGCGCCTCCAGGCGGTCCAGCAGCGCCTTGCGCTCGGGGTTCGCGGCTGCCCACGCGTCGAGGTCCCGCTGCCAGGCGGCGTGCGCCTCGGCGCCGCGGGCGACCAGCCCGCGGGTGTGGTCGATCACGGCGTCCTCGACGACGAACGACTGCTCGGGGTCGAAGCCGAGCACGACCTTGGTCGCGGCGACCTCGTCGGCGCCCAGCGCGTTGCCGTGCACGGACTCGGTGCCGGACATGTTCGGGGCCGGCCAGCCGATGATCGTCTTGAGCACGATCAACGAGGGCTTGGCGGTCTCCGCCTTCGCCTGCTCGATCGCGTCCAGGAGCTCCTTCACGTCCTCGACGTACTGTCCGGTGCGGCGCCAGTCGACCTCCAGCACCTGCCACCCGTAGGACTCGTAACGGGCGCGCACGTCCTCGGTGAACGAGACGTTCGTGTCGCCCTCGATCGAGATCTGGTTCGAGTCGTAGATCGCGATCAGGTTGCCCAGCTGCTGGTGACCGGCGAGGGAGGAGGCCTCGCTGGTCACGCCCTCCTGCAGGTCGCCGTCGCCGGCGATCACGTACACGAAGTGGTCGAAGGGGCTGGTGCCCGCCGCGGCGTCCGGGTCGAACAGGCCCCGCTCGTACCGCGATGCGTAGGCGAAGCCGACCGCGGAGGCGAGTCCCTGGCCGAGCGGGCCGGTCGTGATCTCCACGCCCTTGGTGTGGCCGTACTCCGGGTGGCCCGGGGTCAGCGAGCCCCAGGTGCGGAGCGCCTCGAGGTCGGACAGCTCCAGTCCGAACCCGCCGAGGTACAGCTGGATGTACTGGGTCAGCGACGAGTGCCCCACCGACAGGATGAAGCGGTCGCGGCCGAGCCAGTCCACGTCGGCGGGATCGTGGCGCATCACCCGCTGGTAGAGCAGGTACGCCACCGGCGCCAGGCTCATCGCGGTCCCGGGGTGGCCGTTCCCGACCTTCTGCACGGCGTCCGCAGCCAGAACACGCGCAGTGTCCACCGCCCGTCGGTCGATCTCATCCCATACAAGTTCCGACACGGTCATGACCCTTCTGACGTTGGGGAGGGCGCCCATATTCCCTGCGCGGTCCGCATCGTCACGGAGAAGGTGCACAGCGCCGGGCGCGCGAGTGTTCTCAGCATAGCGGGGCGCGACAGGTGCGACGGCGATGATTTCGGACGCGGGCCGATGTCGGCCGGTGCCATAAGATGAGGAGAACCCGTCGGCACGTGCATGGAGGAGGGGATCGCGATCTCGACGACATCGCAGACCGAAGGGCGGATGCAGGAGCAGGGGCATTCGCTGGGGCGGAAGATCCGCGGGTACATCGCTCTCACCAAGCCCAGGGTCCTCGAGCTGCTGCTCGTCTCCACGGTCCCGGTGATGTTCCTCGCCGCCGACGGCCTGCCGGATCTGCGGCTCGTGCTCGCCACGGTGCTCGGCGGGGCGATGAGCGCGGCGTCCGCGGCGTCGTTCAACATGTACCTCGACCGTGACATCGACGTGCACATGAAGCGCACCGTGAACCGGCCTCTGGTGACCGGCGAGGTGTCGCCGCGTGGCGCGCTGGTGTTCTCCTGGACGCTGGCGGTCGTCTCGACGATCTGGCTGTGGCTCACCACGAACTGGCTGGCCGCCGTCCTCTCGGCCTCCGCGATCTTCTTCTACGTCGTGATCTACACGATGATCCTCAAGCGTCGCACCGAGCAGAACATCGTGTGGGGCGGCATCGCCGGCTGCTTCCCGGTGCTCATCGGCTGGAGCGCCGTCACGGGCTCGCTCGACTGGCCGCCGTTCGTGCTCTTCGTGCTGGTGTTCCTGTGGACGCCCCCGCACTACTGGCCGCTCTCCATGAAGTACCGGAGCGACTACGACGACGTCGACGTCCCCATGCTGGGCGTCACCCGCAGCGCGCCGCAGGTGGGACTGCAGGTCATCCTGTACGCCTGGGCCACGGTCGCCTGCTCGCTGCTCCTCGTGCCGATCGGCGGCATGGGGCTGGTGTACACGGTCTCGGCGCTGGTGTTCGGCGGATGGTTCATCTACGAGTCGCACCGCCTGTACTCCCAGGCCGTGCGCGGCGCGGAACCCCGTCCGATGCGGGTGTTCCACGCGTCGATCACGTATCTGACGCTGATCTTCCTCGCCGTCGCGGTCGACCCGCTGCTCCCGTTCTGATCGGCGCCCCGCGCGTCGGCTCTCAGTCCCGCGCGGAGGGGGCCGCCGGTGCCTTCAGTCTCAGCACCACCACGGTGTAGGCGGCCGCGGACAGCGACGCGAGCATCATGTGCACGCCCACGAGCACCGGAGGCAGGCCGCTGCGGGCCTGCAGCACGCCGACGACGACCTGCACGAGGACGGCCGCGGCGAGCGCCACGAGCCAGCGCAGAGGCGGCAGCCGCAGCATCGCCGCGCCGACCAGCAGGGCGACGATCAGCACGGCGAGCGCGTAGCCGGGCCAGGAGTGGACGTGTGCGAGGACGGTGGCGTCGAAGCCGGTGCGGACCACGTCGGCGTCGCCGGAATGCGGCCCGTTGCCGGTGGTGAGCACGCCGAACAGGATGGTCAGCGCCAGCGCGAGGCCGGTGGCGTGCGCGAGCAGCGAGAACCACCGGGGGACCGCCGGCACGCGGGGTCCCGGCACGGCGTACACGCGTACCAGGTACGCCGTCGTCACGCACACCAGCAGCAGGGAGACCGTGTAGTGGAATCCGACGATGAACGGGTTCAAGTCGCTGATCACGGCGAATCCGCCGACCACGGCCTGTGCCATCACACCGACGAGCACCAGCCAGGCCAGCACCGCGAGGTCCTTGCGTCGCGTGGTCTGCCGCAGCGAGTCGACCATGCCGACCAGCGCCGCCAGCAGCAGGGCCGCCGACATCAGCGCGGCGGACGCGACGACGCTCAGCGCTGACGCGACGGCGTAGACGCCGATGGCCAGCACCACTCCGCCGAGCGCGAACCACACCGCGCGGATCACCAGGCGGCGTCCGCTGACCGCGTGCAGCGTCAGCATCACCACCGCGAGGGCCAGCAGCCCGACCACGCCCGTCATCGTGCGGTTTCCGAACTCGATGATCCCGTGGATGCCGAGTGCCGGGGTCGGCACGAGGGACTCCGGTGTGCACAGCGGCCACTCCGAGCAGCCGAGGCCTGACCCGGTGAGTCGCACGGCGCCGCCCGTGCCGATGATCATCACCTCGGCGAGGAACGACAGCCAGGCGAGCACGCGCAGCGGGCGGCCCAGCGCGACCGGGGCGATGAGGGCGGGCGGGGCGGGGGCGGCGACCTGGGGCATGAGCACTCCGTTCCGCGTCCGAGGCGGCCGTTTGTCGGCCCGAGACGGGGGCGGAACCTGTAGAATCGGATTCGTCGGGATTGCGCGCGGAAACCACGTGCGACGTCCTAGACCGTCTAGGCGCGATGCGAGCGCCATGAGTGGGCCCACCAGCGGCACGTCCACCCCCGCAACTCCAGGGGGCACAGGCGTGTCGGGGCGGATGACACCGTTGCGGCCCGTTGAGGAGAGTGTGTGATGTCGGATGTGCTGATCGACCGCCCCGAGCTCGAAGGTCTGGGGGTGTACGAGTTCGGCTGGCACGACGCCGACGACAAGGGCGCGAGCGCCAGGCGCGGCCTCAGCGAAGCCGTGGTCCGCGACATCTCGGGCCTCAAGAGCGAACCGGACTGGATGCTGAAGACCCGCCTCAAGGGTCTCGCCCTCTTCGAGCGCAAGCCGATGCCGACCTGGGGCGCCGACCTCAGCGAGATCGACTTCGACAACATCAAGTACTTCGTGCGCTCCACCGAGAAGCAGGCGCAGTCCTGGGAGGAGCTCCCGGACGACATCAAGAACACCTATGAGCGGCTCGGCATCCCCGAGGCCGAGCGCCAGCGCCTGGTCGCCGGCGTCGCGGCGCAGTACGAGTCCGAGGTGGTCTACCACCAGATCCGCGAGGACCTGGAGCAGCAGGGTGTCATCTTCATGGACACCGACACGGCGCTGCGCGAGCACCCCGAGTTCTTCGAGGAGTACTTCGGCACCGTCATCCCGCCCGGGGACAACAAGTTCGCCGCCCTCAACACCGCGGTCTGGTCGGGCGGGTCGTTCGTCTACGTGCCGAAGGGCGTGCACGTGGAGATCCCGCTGCAGGCCTACTTCCGCATCAACACCGAGAACATGGGCCAGTTCGAGCGCACCCTCATCATCGCCGACGAGGACAGCTACGTGCACTACATCGAGGGCTGCACCGCCCCGATCTACAAGAGCGACTCGCTGCACTCGGCCGTGGTCGAGATCATCGTGAAGAAGAACGCCCGGGTGCGGTACACCACGATCCAGAACTGGTCGAGCAACGTGTACAACCTGGTCACCAAGCGTGCGGTCGTGCACGAGGGCGCGACCATGGAGTGGGTCGACGGCAACATCGGCTCCAAGGTGACGATGAAGTACCCGTCGATCTACCTGATGGGCGAGCACGCCAAGGGCGAGACGCTCTCCGTCGCGTTCGCCGGCCCCGGGCAGCACCAGGACGCGGGCGCCAAGATGATCCACATGGCGCCGTACACCCAGTCCTCGATCGTGTCGAAGTCGATCGCGCGCGGCGGCGGCCGGGCCGGATACCGCGGCGAGGTCCGGGTCGATCCGGGCGCTCACCACGCCGCCAACTCGGTCGTCTGCGACGCGCTGCTGGTCGACACGCAGTCCCGCTCCGACACCTACCCCGCGATCGACATCCGCGTCGACGACGCGGTGCTCGGCCACGAGGCGACGGTCTCGAAGGTCAGCGAGGAGCAGCTCTTCTATCTGATGAGCCGCGGCGTCGAGGAGACCGAGGCCATGGCCATGATCGTGCGCGGCTTCATCGAGCCGATCGCGCGCGAGCTGCCGATGGAGTACGCGATGGAGTTGAACAAGCTCATCGAGATGGGCATGGAAGGTTCGGTGGGCTGACCCGTGGCGACCCCTTACACCGAGGTCGAGCCTGCCTTCGTGCCGGTTCAGACCCGTTCCGAAAGGCCGCATTCCTTCGATCCGGAGGGCTTCGGCATCCCCAACGGCCGCGAGGTCAACTGGAAGCACACGCCGGTCGAGCGACTGCGGCCGCTTTTCGAGGCCGCCGGGGCCTCGGGCGGCGTGGACTACGAGATCAGCCACGAGCAGTACGTCGCGGCGCCCCTCGCGATCGGCGCCGCCCCGCGCGGCGAGATCTTCCGGCCCGAGGACGTCGTCTCCGCCGTCGCCTGGAAGGGCTCGGCCGAGGCGCTGCATCTCGCCATCCCGCAGGACGAGGAGGTGGCCGATCCGATCGTCGTCGCGGTCACCGGCCGCGGCGCCGACCTGCGCGCAGACGGGCACCTCGTGATCGAGGCGGGCGCGAACAGCCACGCCACCGTGGTGCTGCGGCACTCGGGCTCGGCCCAGTACGCCCAGAACGTCGAGATCCTGGTGCGCGACGGCGCGAGGCTCACGGTCATCACCGTGCAGCAGTGGCAGGACGATGCGCTGCACGTCGCGTCGCATCAGGCCCGGATCGGCCGCGACGGCGCGCTCACCCACGTGATCGTCAGCTTCGGCGGCGGGATCGTGCGTGTCAACCCCAACGTCGAACTCGCCGGCAACGGCTCGGACGCGCGCCTGTACGGCCTGTCCTACGCCGATGCGGGTCAGCATCTGGAGAGCCAGGTGTACCTGTTCCACAAGGGACAGCACACCACCGGCGACGTGCTCTACAAGGGCGCGCTCCAGGGGCAGAGCGCCCGCAGTGTGTGGGTCGGTGACGTGCTGATCGGCCCGGACGCCGTGGGCACCGACTCCTACGAGGCGAACCGCAACCTGGTGCTCACCGAGGGCGCCCGTGCCGACTCCATCCCGAACCTCGAGATCGAGACCGGAGACATCCGCGGCGCGGGGCACGCCAGCGCGACCGGTCGTTTCGACGACGAGCAGCTGTTCTACCTGCAGGCCCGTGGCATCCCCGAGGAGGAGGCACGCCGGCTGGTGGTGCTCGGGTTCCTCAGCGACATCGTGCAGCGGCTCGGCATCCCCTCCCTGGAGGAGGAGCTGCTGACCGCCATCGAGACCGAGCTCGCGGGGGTGAACGCGTGACCGCTCAGCGCGCCTGTGCCTTGAGTGAGCTCGAGCAGGACACGCCGCTGCGCGTCGTGCTCGACGACAGGCCGATCGCCGTCGTGCTCGACTCCGCCGGAGTGGTGCACGCCATCGGCGACACCTGCACGCACGGCGACATCTCGCTCTCCGAGGGCTTCGTGGAAGGGGAGACGCTGGAGTGCTGGGCGCACGGCTCCCAGTTCTCCCTCGTCACCGGCCAGCCCCTCAACCTCCCCGCCTTCGAGCCCGTCCCGGTCTACACCGTCACCATCGACGGAGACGACGTGCTCATCGATCCGCACCTCACGAAGGAAGTCTGAATGTCTGTTCTCGAGATCCGCGACCTGCATGTGACGGTCGAGACGGATGCCGGAACCACCCCGATCCTCAACGGCGTCGACCTCACCATCAACACCGGCGAGACGCACGCCATCATGGGCCCCAACGGCTCGGGCAAGTCCACGCTGGCCTACACGATCGCCGGGCACCCGAAGTACACCGTGACGCAGGGCTCGATCACGTTCGACGGCGAGGACGTCCTCGCGATGAGCGTCGACGAACGCGCCCGCGCCGGACTCTTTCTGGCCATGCAGTACCCGGTCGAGATCCCCGGCGTCACCGTCACGAACTTCCTGCGCACCGCGAAGACCGCGCTCGACGGCGAGGCCCCCGCGATCCGACAGTGGACCAAGGACGTCAAGACGGCGATGTCGAACCTCCGGATGGACCCGAAGTTCGCGCAGCGCAACGTCAACGAGGGTTTCTCCGGTGGTGAGAAGAAGCGCCACGAGATCCTGCAGCTCGAGGTGTTGAAGCCCAAGTTCGCCGTGCTCGACGAGACCGACTCCGGGCTCGACGTCGACGCGTTGAAGATCGTCTCCGAGGGCGTCAACCGCGCCAAGGAGCAGACGAACCTGGGCGTGCTGCTCATCACGCACTACACTCGCATCCTGCGCTACATCCGACCGCAGTTCGTGCACGTCATGGTGGCGGGCAGGATCGTCGAAGAGGGCGGCTCCGAGCTGGCCGACCGGCTCGAAGAAGAGGGCTACGACCGCTTCCTCGACCCCACGGCTCCGATCGAAGCGTAGGCTGAGGCCATGACCGCTACGCTGACCGACGAGAAGTACGACGAGGTCACCGAGGCTCTGAAGGACGTCATGGATCCCGAGCTCGGGATCAACGTCGTCGACCTGGGACTGATCTACGACCTCGCCTGGGACGACGAGAACGATGCGCTGGTGATCCACATGACGCTCACCAGCGCCGGATGCCCGCTGACGGATGTGCTCGAGGAGCAGACCGCCCAGGCGCTGGACAACGTCGTCGACCGGTTCCGCATCAACTGGGTGTGGATGCCGCCGTGGGGCCCGGAGCGGATCACCGACGACGGGCGCGACATGATGCGCGCGCTCGGCTTCGCCATCTGAGGTGAGCGGACAGAAGGAGGCGGCCCCGGCCGCGACGATCTGGGATCGCGAGCGGCTGGGGATCACCATCGGATCGGTGGTGCTGATCTTCCTCGGCGCGATCGAGGCACTGGCGGTCACCACGGTGATGCCGCTGGTCGCCGCCGACCTGCACGGCGAGCGGCTCTACGCCGTGGCCTTCGCCGGGACGCTGGCGACCGGTGTGATCGGCATGGTGATCACCGGGGCCTGGAGCGACCGAGCGGGCCCCCGTGCGCCGCTGTACACCGCGGTCGCGCTGTTCATCGTGGGCCTGGTGATCTCCGGCGTCGCGACCGACATGTACGTGCTGATCCTCGGACGGCTCGTGCAGGGGCTCGGCGGCGGCGGGCAGATCGTCGCCCTG
>JBASAE010000268.1:0-1955 GCA_049654285.1 Microbacterium sp. | reverse complement strand
CGGCGAGTCCGGCGACGCCGGCGCCCGCGACGAGCACCTTCGCCGGCGGCACCTTGCCCGCGGCGGTCACCTGACCGGTGAAGAACCGGCCGAACTCGTGGGCGGCCTCAACGACCGCCCGATAGCCGGCGATGTTCGCCATCGAGCTGAGCACGTCCATCGACTGCGCCCGCGAGATGCGGGGCACGGCGTCGAGGGCCAGCGCGGTGATGCCGCGCTGCGCGAGGGCCTCGACGAGGTCGGGGCGCAGCGAGGGCGACAGCAGGGCGATGAGGGTGGCGCCGTCGGAGAGCCGCGCGATCTCGTCGTCCGCCGGAGGGTTGACCTTGAGCACGACGGCGCTGGCCCAGGCATCCTCCCGGGAGACGACCCGGGCGCCCGCTGAACGGTACTCGTCGTCGGGGTACGACGAGCGGATGCCGGCGCCCTGCTCGACGACCACGTCGTAGCCGAGCGCCTTCAGGGTCTTGACGGTGTTCGGCGTTGCGGCGACCCGAGCCTCGTCGGCCACCTCCTGCACGATGCCGAGCTGTGTCACGGTGCTCCTCTCCACGACAGTGTGGCGGCGCGGCCTCGGTGGTCGCGCCATCGCTCACCTTACTGACCCATCGGAAGGAACATCCCCGTTCCTCGCGAATCGATCCGGAAAGAAGCCCTCTTCTTTCCGGATCGAGAAGCATCGTCGCACGCCTCCTCCGCGCGGGCCCTCAGGCCGCACGAAGGGCGGCGGGCCGTTCCGGGCATGGCGGACGACGCATCACGGGATCGTCCCCCATCCGCGGATCCGTCCGGGATCCGCGAGACGGATGACGGGCATGCCGGAGCGCCCGGGCGCGGGTCAGCGCCCGGACACCTGGCCGAAGAGCTTCGCGATCGGGGCGAGCACGAGCGGACGCGCGGCGAACCAGCCGACGGCGAGCGCGACCATCGCCGCGACGAACACCCAGAACCCGGTCCACGAGTCGCCGTCGTTCGACGCGAACATGTGGTTGAGGTTCGGCAGGAACCCGGTCAGCACCACGAGCGCGACGTGCACGACGATGAACGCCACGAAGTACAGCATCACCGGGAAGTGCAGGGCCCGTGCCCACTCCACCGGGTACGCCTTCGACAGCTTCTCGGCCTTCTTGGGCCACAGCCCGGACATCCGGATGCCGGTGACCGCGGCGAGCGGCGCCGCGAGGAACACCGTCGTGAAGTAGGCCAGCTGTTGCAGGCTGTTGTAGTTGTTCCAGCCGTTCTCGGTCGGCCAGTCGAACGAGACGTACTGCAACAGGGCCGACAGCGCGTTCGGGAAGACCTCCCAGCTGGTCGGCACGAGCCGCAGCCAGTGTCCGGTCGCGAACAGCAGCACCATGAAGACCACGCCGTTGACCAGCCACAGCAGGTCGAGCGACTGGTGGAACCACAGCGTCAGGCTGATCTTGCTCTTGGCCTTGCCGCGCGCCGTCCAGAACACGGTGGGACGCTTCTCGCTGCGCACTCGGAGCCCCGAGCGGATGATCAGCAGCATCAGGAACATGTTGAAGAAGTGCTGCCAGCCGACCCACGGCGCGAAGCCCGGCTTCGCCCCCGCGTCGTACTCACCGGGGAACGCCGTGAGGAAGTCCTGCATGAACGGCAGAGTGAGGAACGTGCGCACGAAGAAGATCCCGGCGATCGCGAGCAGTCCGAGCGCGGCGGCGCCGAACAGCCCGCCGATGCCCTGCACCCAGTTCGGGCGGAACCGGGACGCCTCGGGGGCGGGCTCCGTCGCGTGGCGCGGCGTGGTGCCCTGCCAGACGGTGCGGGTGAACGGCAGCGGTGTGGAGACGTCGGGGCGGGCGGATGCCGGCTCGGTCGGGAGCGTCGCGAGCGGCTGCTCGGCCGCGACAGCGTTCGAGACCTCGACGGCGGGCGCGACGGACGCGGCGCCGGATGCTTCGGGAGCCGAGGCGGATGCCACGGGGGCGGGC
>JBASAE010000267.1:0-6611 GCA_049654285.1 Microbacterium sp. | reverse complement strand
GCTGAGACCGGGGCCTTCCGGCCGGGACCTGATCCCGGCCGGGACCTGATCCCGGCCGGGACGGAGAACCAGTTGTCGCTGCTTGTTGTTAACAGTTCAACGGCCTACAATTACACATGAACGTGCGGTCGCCGGACCGCGCAGGAGGCTCGCCATGACACCGTCGTCCCGTATCGGATGCTCCACGATCTCGTTCCAGCATCTGCCCCTCGGCGGCGCCCTCGAGGAGATCGTCGGCATCGGCTTCACGCAGATCGACCTCGGCGCGCTCCCCGGCGTGTGCGACCACGTGCCTTCGCGGCTCGACGGCGCGGCGATCGACGAGGTCGCCGCCGCGGTCGCCCGCGCGGGGGTGCACGTACGCAGCGTGAACGGCGACGTGGGCGACTTCAACGCGCTCTCGTTCGACCGCGCCGACCGCGATGAACGACTCGACGCCCTCCTCCGGCTCACCGCGCGCCTCGGCGCGGAGGCACTGGTCCTCCCCTGTGGCGCGCTCGGCCACGATCCGCTCTCCGCCACGCTCGACGAGGACCTCGACCGCGTCGCGGGCGAGCTGCGCCGCGCCGCCGAACGGGCGGCCGACCACGGCGTCGCCGTCTGGGTCGAGTCGCTGCACTACCTCCGCCTCTGCCACGACCGCGCCCGCGCAGAAGACCTCCACAGCCGCCTCGCCGGCGCCGACGTACGGCCCGTCCTGGACGTCGCGCACGTCGTGGCGGCGGGCGACGGCCTCGACGACCTGATCGGCGCCTGGGGCGACCGCATCGCGCACGTGCACCTCCGCGATGCGGTCGCCGGCGACTTCAACCACCCGTTCGGACAGGGCACGGTCGACTTCGCCGCGGCGTTCCGCGCTCTCGACGACGTCGGCTTCGACGGCGTCTTCGCGCTCGAGCTGCCCTCCGCCGCCTACAGCGACGGGGCGACAGGGGCGATCGACGCGTCCGCCGCGCACGCGAAGTCGGCGCTCGTCGCCGCCGCCGCCGACCGCATGACCGAACTGCAGACCTCACCGAGAACCCAAGGAGCAACACGATGACCCAACGCACCGCCGTGATCACCGGCGCAACGTCCGAGAGAGGCATCGGCATGGCCGTCGCCGAGCGCTACGCCCAGGACGGCTGGGCCGTGGTGGTGCTCGACCTCGACGCGGCCCGCTCCGCCGAGGTCGCCGAGCGCATCGGCGACGCCCACGGCGTGCCCGCCTTCGGCGCCGCGATCGACGTCTCCGATGAAGCATCGGTGTCCGCCGCGCACGGCGCGGTCGCCGCGGAGGTCGCATCGGGCCGCCTCCCCGACGTCGGCGCGGTCGTGAACATCGCGGGGATCACCTCCCCCGTCCCGTTCCTCGACACCGACCTGGCGCTGTGGGACCGGGTGATGACCGTCAACGCGACCGGCACCTACCTGGTGACGAAGGCGTTCCTGCCGGCGATGCTCGACGCCGGCTGGGGGCGGATCGTGAACATGTCCTCGGTGTCGGCGCAGCGCGGCGGAGGCGTCTTCGGCAAGGTCCCGTACTCGGCGGCCAAGGCGGCGATCCTCGGCTTCACGAAGGCGCTGGCACGCGAGATCGCCGACTCCGGCGTCACGGTGAACTCCCTCACCCCCGGCGCCGTGGACACCAACATCCGCGTCGGAGCCACCAATCCCGAGCTCGAGGCGCAGATCGCCTCCGACATCCCGCTCGGACGCGTCGCCACGACCGCCGAGATCGCCGGCGTGATCGCCTTCCTCTCCTCCGATGACGCGTCGTACCTCCAGGGCACGAACATCGACGTCAACGGCGGAAGTCACATGCACTGAGCGATACCGTGGGTGCTATGTCAATGGACGCAACGGACGCGCCGTTCCAGCAACTCGGTTCCATCACGCGCACGACGCGGCGTGAGCTCATCCTCGACCGGCTCCGTTCGGCGGTGACGTCCGGCCAGCTGAGCCCCGGGACCCATCTCGCCGAGACCGAGCTCAGCGCGCAGCTCGGCGTATCCCGGGGCACGCTCCGGGAGGCCCTGCGGCATCTCCAGGAGGACGGGCTGCTGTCGAAGGACTCCCGCGGGCGCCTCTCGGTGCGCGTCGTGTCGGCGTCCGAGGTGGCCGACATCTTCGCCGTGCGCTACGCGCTCGAGTCGCTCGCGATCACGCTGATCTGCGCCCGGAGCGATCTGGACGCGGTCGGCGTCTCCCTCGGCGCGGCCCTCGCGCGCCTCCAGCTCACCGAGGACGGACCGCTGGAGGCGCAGGTCGAGGCCGACCTCGCGTTCCACGAGGCGATGTGCCACGCGAGCGGCAACCAGACCCTCGCCGACTCGTGGCGACGGGTCAGCGGGCTCGCGCGCGCCTCGATCACGGCGGCCGGACGCAACACCGCCCGCGAGAACATGTCGGCGGCACGCCACCAGCCGATCCTGGACGCGATCCTCTCCGGCGACGCCGAGCGCGCCAAAGAGGTGCTGCGCGAGCACAACGACGTCGCGCAGAAGCGCATCCAGTCGAACATGCCGTCCTGAGAGGACCGGACGCGGAAGGGCGGGCGGATCATCGCGATCCGCCCGCCCTTCGCACATCGTCCCGGTGGTCGGGCCGTCAGTCTCGTCGGGCGATCACCCGGTAGACGCCGGTGTGGTCGAGCCCGCCGTCGCCCTCGGCCGCCGAGCGCTCGAACGTCTCCAGCGCCGTGCGCAGCCCGTCGAGCCGCAGACCGGTCCCGGTCGCCTCGGCCAGCGCGTAGCGCAGGTCCTTCACCTGGTAGTCGACGGTCCCGCCCGGTACGAAGGAGCGATCGATCCAGTGGTGCCGTTTCTGCCGCAGCACCTCGCTGGCCGCCAGCCCCCCGCCGAGCACGTCGGCGAGCGCCGCCGGGTCGATCCCGGTGGCCCGTGCGAGCGCGAAGGCCTCGGAGAGGGCCGTGACGGTCTCGGCGACGACGATCTGGTTGCACAGCTTCGCCATCGCCCCGGCGCCGACCTCGCCCATGCGCAGGATGCTCCCCGCGCAGGGCTCCAGCACGGCGCGGAGCGCGAAGAACTGCTCCTCCGAGGCGCCGACCATGACGCTCAGGCGGCCTTCCGCGGCGCCCTGCACGCCGCCGGAGAGGGGCGCGTCGATCAGCTCGACGCCGTGACCTGCGACCTCGGCGGCGAGCGCACGCACGGCCGCGGGCGACACCGTGCCGCACACCACGACCAGGACGGGGTCCTCCCGGCTCGCGGAGCCGGCGAGCAGCCCCCGCTCCCCCTCCAGCACGTCACGCACGTCGACGATGTCGGGCAGCACGGTGATGACGACATCGGCCACGGCATCCGTCGGCGTCTCCGCCACGCGCGCGCCGGGCACGTCCGTCTCCGCGCGAGGGGTGCGGTTCCACACCGTGAGGGGACCTGCTGCGGCGAGGTTCCTGGCCATCGGCAGGCCCATCGCGCCGAGGCCGAGGAGAGCGACCGAGGGCCGGCTCACAGGGAGCCGGCCCTCCTGGGAGGCGTCGCTCATGCCCCGGCGGCGAGCGCTTCGGTCTCGCGCCGCAGTTCGAGGGCCTGCGCGAGGCTGTCGTCGATCTCGACGTCGCTCCAGCGCACGCTCTCGCCCTGCGCGACCGGGTTCCTCAGCGGCACGTGATGTGCGAGCGCGACCGGCAGATAGCCCTCGCGGACCGAGGTCTCGGCCGGGACGAGCTTGCCGTAGACGGCGAAGCCGCCCTCCCCGTCGAGCATGTCCCCCGCGACGAGGTCCTTCTTCGCGGTCGCCACCACGTCGGCGTAGAAGCCCGCGGGCGCGCCGGTCGCGACACCGCGCAGCACCGCGTTGGCGATCGACATGTTCAGTTCGAGGCCGACGTAGTGGTACGGGCGGTAGAGCGCCGCATACTGACCGGTGGGATCCGGGTGCCAGGGGTACTCCGTGAAGCAGGACGACACGTACTCGTTGGTCGCCTTGACCACCACGAACACGCCTTCCTGGGTGTTGTGAGGGATCCAGTCGCCTTCGCGCGTGTAGCTCGACATCACGTCGACGGTGCCCTCGAGCTCGAGCGCGCCTCCGACCGACTGGGGACGGCAGACGGTGGCGATCTGCTCGAGGTCGCCGGGGGTGAAGGTCAAACCGTTCTCGCCCGGACGCAGCCGCGCGGCGTTCGCGACGGCGGCCATCTCGATCGCGGCCTTGGTGCCGTCGCGGAACGACGTGTGCATGAACGGGTTCAGCTGCCCCGAGGCCTTGAGCTCGTCGGAGAACTCCCAGTGCTCCCAGACGTTGTCGGGGTTCATCTGGTGGTAGCCGGGGAGGTACTTGGCGCCCTTGCCCGCGCAGACCACGTCGAAGCCGCTCGTGCGGGCCCAGTCGACGAGTTCGATGATGAGAGCCGGCTGGTCGCCGTACGCGAGGGCGTAGACCACTCCGGCCTCCTTGGCGCGCTGCGCCAGGGCGGGCCCGGCCAGGGCATCCGCCTCGACCGTCACCATCATGACGTGCTTGCCCGCTTCCATGGCGGCGAGGGCGTGCGTGATGCCGACGACGGGATTGCCGGTCGCCTCGACGATGACGTCGAGATCGGCGCCGATCAGCTCCATCGCGTCCGCGACGATCGCGGTGCGACCCGGTGCGAGGTCGGCGACGGAGTCGACCAGGTCCTCCTCGGGCCAGCCGACCCGGGCGAACGACTCCCTGGCCCGGGCGACGTTGATGTCGGCGACGCCGACGACCCGCACCCCGGGGATGTTGCGGGCCTGCGACAGGTACATCGTGCCGAACCGGCCGGAGCCGATCAGCCCGACGCGGATCGGACGCCCTTCGGTCTCGCGGTCGCGCAGCAGTTCATGGAGGTTCACGGTCTGTGTCTTTCTCGGGTGGTGTCGGATGGTGTCGGGTGGTGTCGAAGGGGAGAGCGGGATCCCCGGGCCGCGATCGGACCCGGGGATCCACCGGTCAGGACTTGCGGATCTGGGTGATCCAGGTCTGGACCTGGTCCGGCAGACCGTCGATCACGGGCTGGACGGCCTTGATCCAGGCGTCGCGGTCCTCGATCTCGTGGAAGACCGCGCCGGCGGCCTCGAGGTCCTTCTTGTACGTCGCCTCGTTGTCGAGGGTGCGCTGGCTGTACTCCTTGCCCACCTCGACCGCGGTGTCCTCGATCGCCTTGCGGATGTCCTCGGGGAACTGCTGCAGCCGCTCGTCCCACATCAGGAAGTGGTAGTTGGCGTACATGTGCGAGGTCATGCCGATGTTCGGGGCGACCTCGTGGATCGAGTTGAAGTAGATCGCGTCCAGCGGGTTCTCCTGGCCGTCGAGCACGCCCGACTCGATCGCCGAGTAGACCTCGTTGAAGGGCAGCGCCTCGGCGCGCGCGCCGAGGGCGTTCCAGGTGTCCAGCATGGTCTGCGCGCTGGGCGTGCGGATCGTGAGGCCCTTGAGGTCGGCGAGCGTGGTGACCGGGGTCTTGGTGGTCAGCTCGCGCGAGCCGCGGAACATGTTGCCGAGCATGACGTAGCCCGAGGCGTCCGTGATCGACTGCTTGATCTCGGTGCCGAGGTCGCCGTCCCAGACGCCGAAGAACTGGTCGGAGCTGTTGTAGAGGAACGGCGCGGTCTCGACCGCCGCGAGGTCGGTGTAGGCCTCGAGCGAGAGGATCGACTCGATGACGATGTCGGTGCTGCCGAGCTGCAGCCCGTCGATCATCTCCTCCCAGGTGCCGAGCGTGGAGTCCGAGTGCACCTCGACCGTGACCCGGCCGTCGGTGGCCTCCTCGACCCGCTTGGCGAGCTCCTCTGCTGCCCACTGGCGCGGGTCGGTCGTGGATCCGGCGTGGCCGAGCACGAGCTTGTACGTGTCGCCGCTCGCACTGTCGCCCTTGTCCGACGCGGGGGCGCCGGAGCATCCGGCGAGGATGAGGCCGGCCGCGGCGAAGCCGGCGACGGCGGCGAGGATTCTGATCTTGCGCATGTGAGGTTTCCTTTCGGGAAGGGGGTCAGGATGCTCCGAGGAGCGCGGGGAGGAAGAGAGAGATCTGCGGGATGTAGGTGATCAGCATCAGGTAGATGAGCCCGGTCAGGATGAACGGGCCCGCCGCCCGGATCGCGCTGATGAACGACACCTTCGCGAACTCGCTGGACAGCATCAGCGCGATGCCGACCGGCGGCGTGATGAGGCCGATGCCGAGGTTCACGACGATCACGATGCCGAGGTGCACCGGGTCGACGCCTGCGGCGGTGAGCACCGGGAACAGGATCGGCGTGATGATGATCAGCGCTGCGTTCGCCTCGATGAACATGCCCGCGATGATCAGCAGCACGTTCACCATGAGCAGCAGGACGTAGGGGTTGTCGCTGATCCGGAACAGCGCGTCGGCGACCATCTGCGGCACCCGGCCCGAGGTCAGCGCCCAGGAGTACAGCTGGGCGGCGGCCAGCACGAGCATGATGAGCCCGACCATGACCGAGGACTCGGCGAACGCGTGCACGAGCTTCTTCCAGGTCAGCTCGCGGTAGATGAACAGGCCGACCAGCAACGCGTACACGACCGCGACCGCGGCGGCCTCGGTGGCGGTGAACCAGCCGAAGCGGATGCCGGCGAGGATCACGCCGGGCAGCAGCAGCGCGGGCAGTGCGGGCCACAGC
>JBASAE010000266.1:0-2690 GCA_049654285.1 Microbacterium sp. | reverse complement strand
CCCGCAGGCCATCGGGGATCCGCTCGACGGCGGTCGCGCCGACGGCGTCCCGTGAGAACGGCCACACCACCAGGGACGAGGCGTCCGTCGACAGGGCGACCAGGCCGGTCGACCCCGGGGTGCCCCCGGCGGTGTTGACCGGGACGGCGGACGTCAGCTCGGCGAGCCGCAGCCCCGGACGGATCCGATTGCCCGGGGCGTGCACCGTCGCATCCTCCGGGGCGAGGAGGTCGATCTCCATCGTGAGGTCTCGGAGGAGCAGCTCTCCGGCGCCGGTGTTGCGGACCGCGACGCCGATCGACAGGCGGGGAGCGGTGTCGCGGAACGTGTACGTCCACTCCACGACGTGGTCGCCGACGACGGTGACGACCGTCGCGACGTCGTCCGCCGAGTGCGGATCCGGCCGGGAGACGTCCCGGAGGCGGGAGGTGTCGTGGACCTGGGGTGCGTCGATGCGGAGACCGCCGTACGCGCCGCGCCGCTCCTCTCCGCCGGTCTCCAGGCGCAGGCGGAACCGCGCGGTCGCGTCTCCGATGCGCACGGGCAGGCCGGAGGCGTCGTCGAGCTCGATGACGAGGTCGGTCCGATGCGAGTGGAGTGTGGTCATGTCCTACTTCCCTGATCCTGAGACGAGTCCGCCGACGATGTACCGCTGCAGCAGGAGGAAGACGATCATCACCGGGATCGCCGAGATCACGGCGCCCGCGGCGAAGACGCCCCAGTTGTTCGAGAACTGCTGCGAGACGAAGCTGTACAGGCCCACCGCGAGCGTCTGCGTCTGCGGGTCGGTGAGCACGATGCTCGCGATCACGTACTCCCCGGTGGTGGCGATGAAGGACAGCAGCCCGACGACCGCGAGGATCGGCGCCACCAGGCGCAGGATCATGGTGAAGAAGATCTGCGCGTGGCCCGCGCCGTCGATCTTCGCCGCCTCGTCGATCTCGACGGGGACGGTGTTGAAGTAGCCGTACATGAGGTAGGTGTTCGCGCCGAGCGCCCCGCCGAGGTAGACCATGATGAGGCCCAGCCGGGATCCGAGGCCGAGCGCCGGGAAGACGTCGCCGATGGCGTTGAGCAGCAGGAAGATCGCGACGAACGCGAGGAACTGCGGGAACATCTGGATCAGCAGCAGCGAGAGCAGGCCGACCCGGCGGCCGCGGAAGCGCATGCGCGAGAAGGCATATGCCGCCATGGCGCCGAGGAAGACCGACAGCACCGAGGTCAGCAGCCCGATGAACAGGGTGTTGAGCACCCACATCACGAACGGCTGGTCGGGGTTGGTGAAGAGCTTGACGTAGTTGCGGAAGTCGATCGTGGTGAACAGGTGGTTCGATCCCACGAGCGAGCCCGAGGAGCTCAGGGACGCCGAGAGCACGTAGGCGAGCGGGAACAGGGCGAACACCACGAGGACGAGGGCCACGATGTGACGCCAGCCCGTGTCGCGGAACCACCGGCCGAAGGAGAACGGCCGCCGGGGCGTGGAAGATGCGGACATCAGTTGATCTCCTCCAGGGCGCGCGTTCGGCGGAACGCGATGACGGCGACCGCCCCGACCAGGATGAAGATCAGGATGGACAGGGCGCTCGCGAGCGCGTAGTCGCGCCCTCCGCCCATCCCGAAGGCGATCTTGTAGACCATCGTGATGAGCAGGTCGGTCGAGCCGATGTCGAAGGTCGTGTCGGTGAAGCGCGGGGCGCCCTTCGTGAACATGTAGACCAGGTTGAAGTTGTTGAAGTTGAACGCGAACGAGGCGATCAGCAACGGGGCCACCGACACCAGCAGGAGCGGCAGCTTGATCGAGCGGAAGATGCGCCACGGGCTCGCGCCGTCCACGCGTGCGGCCTCGTCGACGTCTGCGGGGAGGGACTGCAGCGCGCCGGTGCAGACCAGGAACATGTAGGGGTATCCGAGCCAGAGGTTCACCAGCAGCACGCTCACGCGCGCGAGCCAGGGGTCGGACATCCACGGGATCTGCAGCCCGCCGAAGAGCACCTGGTTGATGAAGCCGAACTCGGGGTTCATCAATCCGGCCCAGACGAGGGCGGAGAGGAACCCGGGGAACGCGTAGGGGAGGATCACGAGCACGCGGTAGATCTTCTTGCCGCGCAGCCGGGGATGGTTGAGCACGAGGGCGAGGAACAGCCCGAGGGCGAACGTCGTCAGCACGGCGAGGGTGGCGAAGACGAAGGTCCACAGCAGCACGCGCAGCAGCGGCTTCATGAGCTGCGCGTCGGTGAACGCATGGGTGAAGTTGTCGAAGCCGACGTTGATCTTCCACCCGGGACTGATCGTGGTGCCGTCGTCGGTGGCGAACGCCCCCTGTCCGTTGTCCCGGTACACGGTGCCGTCGCTGCTCGTGATGGTGTCGCTGGCGGGGTCGTAGACCCGGTCGGCTCGGTAGACGTAGGCGTTGCTGGCGTCGTCGGTGCGCACGACGCCGTCCTTCGGATCGTCCGAGACGGGGATGCGCAGCGCGGTGACCGCGCTCTGCCGGTCGAGCACCTCGGAGAGGGACAGCGTGCGATATCCGGGCGCCTCGGTCGCCGCGCCGTTGCCGCCCAGGGTGGAGTCCTGGACCTTCTGCAGAGGTGTCGTGTCGGTGCCGACGAGCACCGCGCCGTCCGGGTCCGTCAGCAGCAGGCCGAGCTCGCCGTCCTTCTCGACGACGGTGGCCCGGAACGCGGGGGTGT
>JBASAE010000265.1:0-3569 GCA_049654285.1 Microbacterium sp. | reverse complement strand
GGCGTAGCCGCCGCCCGCGCCGACGGCGAGCGCCGCCGCTCCCCCGCCGACCGCCAACCCGAGCAGGCCCCGGCGGCTCAGCCCTCGACGCGGACGTGTGTCCGGCGCACGCGACTCGGGTGCGTCGTGAGCGGGCTGCGTCACGATGTCCCGGTCCCCCGTATCCGCCCCGCTCACCTCAGGACAGCACCGTTCCGGTGAGCTTCGACAGCGGCTCGGCAAGGGCGTTGATGAGGTCGACGAGCTCGCGGCGCTGCTCGGCCGTCAGCTCGCGGAAGCCCACGAAACCGGCGTCCAGCGAACCGTGCTGCGCGAGCGCGGCCTCCAGGTCGGCGTAGCCGCCGTCGATCTTCTTCACCAGCGCCGCGCCGTCGGCGCCGTGCGCGGTGGCGAGGTCCCGCACCAGGGAGAACGCCATCTTCGATCCCTCGACGTTGGCGGCGAAGTCGTACAGGTCGGTGCCCGACCACCAGTCCTCCTCACCGGTGATCTTGCCCGTGGCGACCTCGTCGAGCAGGGCGATCGCACCGTTCGAGATGCTGCCGATGCCCTGGTCCTCGAGGTTCTTCACGAACCCCTCGGAGTGCACGTAGTCGTACAGCTCCTTCACGTCGGCCTGCAGCGTCGCGCCGAACTCGGCCCGCTGCGCGGGCGTCGACGGGGTCCAGTCCTGCCAGGCCGGCGAGCCGTCGGCGTTCGGGGCGTCCTTCGCCGGTTCCCAGAGGTCCTTCTCGATGCGGTGGAAGCCGGTCCAGTCCAGCCCCTCGGCCACGGCGTCGACCTCGCGGAAGTCGATGCGCGGGTCGAGGTCGCCGAGCGACTCGGCCACCGGCTCGATGCGCTCATAGGGCGCACGGGCCAGGGGGAAGAGCTGCTTGGCCTTCTCGTCGTCGCCCGCGACATACGCCGCCACCAGCCCGTCGACCGCCGGCACCAGCTGGCCGACCTGGTCCTTCACGAACGCCGCGTACAGATCGACCGCCTGCGTGCGCTGCTCGGCGTCGGCACCGGTGGCCTCGACCCGGGCGCCGGTGACCGTGAACGCGGCCTTGCCCACGCCCTGGCCCACCATGCCGGGTTTGCACACCGTGAAGTAGTCCCCGGGCTGAGCCGTGACGACGAGCGTGCGCGATGCGGACGGTGCGATGTTCTCGGCCTCGCCGACGATCCGCAGCCCGTCGTCGGCGAGCAGGTAGAACTCGGTCACCTGGCTGCCGGCGTTGGTGATGTCGAAGGTCAGCGTTCCGCTCTTCGCGGTCGCCGCCGAGACGGTGCACTCGGACTCCCCCGACGAGACGGTCAGCGTCGAGGACGGATCGAGGTCGGCCTTGGCGACGCAGCCGCTCAGCATCAGGGCCGCGGCCGCGGCGGTGGCGAGGGCTCCGAGCACTCGGGGGGACGGGATCATGCGGCTCCTTCTGCGGGTGCGGTCGGGGAGATCGTGGGGGCGGATCCCGGAGGGACGGCCGCTGGGGAAGCGGACACCCGAGGGGTGGGCTTCCCGGTTTCCTCTGCCGGCTTGCGGCGGCGCGGCAGACCGCGCACGAAGAACGTGCCGACGATCGCGATGTACAGCGCCCAGGCGATCACCTGCAGCCAGGTCATGTGCGGCATGAAGCCGACGGTGGCCTGCAGGATCACCGCGAGCGTGCTCGTCGGCGGGAGCACGGAGCTGACGTCGAACGCCCAGCCGAACGGGAGGCCGGCGAAGCCGACGCCGACCGCGCCGGTGGCGGGGTCGAGCGTCGCGGCGGTCGTGAACGGCCCGGGCAGCACAGCGGCCTCCTGCAGGTCGAGGACGGCGTAGGCGAGCACACCGGCGGCGACGATCACCAGGAATCCGCCGGTCCAGGCGAAGAAGCGGCGCAGGTCGAGCTTGACCGCGCCACGTGCGAGCAGCCAGCCGACGACGACCGCGATTCCGAGGCCCAGCAACGCTCCCAGCAGGGCCCGAGGAGCGCTCCCGAACGACTGCGCCATCGACCACAGCAGCAGGGTGGTCTCGATGCCCTCCCGGGCGACCGAGACGAAGCCGACCACGACGAGGGCCCAGACGCCGCCGTCTTCGAGGGCGCGCTCGAGCCCGCCCTCCAGGCTCTTCTTCATGGTGCGCCCGGCCTTCTGCATCCAGAAGATCATCCAGGTGACCATGGCCACGGCGAGCAGCGACAGCAGGCCCCCGATCAGCTCCTGCGCGCCGGGGGCCAGCGCATAGGCGCCGAAGGTGAGCACGGCGCCGATGCCGAGCGCGAGGGCGATCGCCAGTCCGATGCCGGCCCAGAGCTTCGGCAGCGCATCGGAACGGCCGATCCGGCGCAGGTAGGCGGCGAGGATGCCGACGACCAGCGCGGCTTCGAGGCCCTCGCGCAGGCCGATGAGCAGTGAGGCGAACACGTGGGCGGCTCCGAGGGGAAGGAATCAGGTAAGGGATGCCTTACCTATCAAACTCTAGCATCCGGGTAATCCGACGCAATATTCCGACGCCTTCGTGTGACTTCGCCCTAACGTCGTCGCATGGCTGAACTCACGCTCCCGATCCTCGACCTCTCCCGCCTCGACGCAGGCCCCGAGGAGGCCGCCGCCTTCCGCGACGACCTGCGCGCGGCCACGCATGACGTCGGGTTCTTCTACCTGACCGGCACGGGTGTCCGGCCGGAACTGGAGGCCCGGCTCCATCGGGCCGCACTCGACTTCTTCGCCCTCCCCGAGGACGAGAAGCTGGCGATCGAGAACGTGAACAGCCCGCACTTCCGCGGCTACACGCGGATCGGCGGCGAACGCACCCAGGGCAGGGTCGACTGGCGTGAGCAGATCGACATCGGACCGGAGCGGGAGCCCGTCTCCGGAGGCCCCGCGTTCAACCGCCTCGTCGGCCCGAACCTGTGGCCGGCGGCGCAGCCCGAGCTGCGCGAGGTCGTCTCCGAGTGGCACGAGACGCTGTCCGAGGTCGCCCGCAAGCTGCTGCGCGCCTGGGCGCTCGCGCTGGGAGCCGCGGAAACCTACTTCGACGAGCACTTCGGCGAGCCGTCGACGCTGATCAAGATCGTGCGCTACCCCGGGAAGGACGAGCCCGAGCCGCAGCAGGGCGTCGGCGCCCACAAGGACTCCGGCGTGCTCACCCTGCTCTGGGTCGAGCCGGGCAAGGGCGGGCTGCAGGTGCAGCGCGACGGGGAATGGGTGGACGCTCCCCCGGTCCCGGGCGCGTTCGTCGTGAACATCGGCGAGCTGCTGGAGTATGCGACCAGCGGCTACCTGAAGGCCACCAACCACCGCGTGGTCTCTCCGCAGGCTCCCGACGAGCGGATCTCGATCCCGTTCTTCTTCAACCCGCAGCTCGACAGGCGTCTGCCGGTGATCGATCTGCCTGCGGACCTGGCCGCGCAGGCCACCGGCGTCACCGACGACCCGGCCAACCCCATCCACGCCCTGTACGGCGAGAACGCGCTGAAGTCGCGACTGCGCGCGCACCCCGACGTCGCGGCGATCCACCACGCCGACCTCGTCGCCTGACGAGCCGCCCGACATGGATGAAGGCCTCCCACACCGTGGGAGGCCTTCTCAAGAATGTT
>JBASAE010000264.1:0-3469 GCA_049654285.1 Microbacterium sp. | reverse complement strand
GCGCAGGACGGCCTCGTCGACCATCGCGCCCCGGCCGTCCCGGAACGCGCCGGGGCCCTCCGCGGCACGTTCCTGCACCTCGTGGGCCCACGCGATGTCGGCGGCGCTCGGCGTGAACACCCGGTTCGCGACGGCGACCTGCGCCGGGTGGATGCAGTCCCGCCCGAAGTACCCGAACGCCTTCAGGCGGCGCGTCGTGGTCTCGTACCGCGCCGCGTCGTCGATCTCGGCGCTCACCGGCGCAGACGGGGGCATCAGCCCCGCCGCCCGGGAGGCGACCACCAGCGCGCTGCGCGCGTGCAGCAGCTCCTCCTCGCCCTCGGTGGGCGTCAGCCCGAGGTCTGCGGCGTAGTCCATCTCCCCGATGTGCAGCTGGTGCACGTTCGCCGCGGCGGCGATCTCCTGCAGGTGCACGAGCCCGACCGCCGACTCGATCATCGGCGCCCACCGCAGTCCCGGCCGGAGTCGCGCGACCACCGCCTCGGCCCGGACGATCTCGTCGGCGCGGTCCACCTTCGGCAGCAGCACCCCCACCACCCGGGGATGCGCGGCGACGCGCAGATCGTCGTCCTGACGGTCTCCCCGGTTCACCCGCACCCACGTCTCGGGCCCGGGGCCCGTGGGGAGCGCGTCCAGCCAGTCGCTGACGCGGTCGCGTGCGGCGTCCTTGTCCCCCGGCGCCACCGCATCCTCCAGATCGGCGATCACGGCGTCCGCCCCGCGTCCGCGCGACTTCGCGAGTCTGTCGGGACGATCGCCCGGGACGTACAGGAAGCTCCGCGGCGCGCTCATCGGGCTGCTCGGTCCGTGATGCCCGGCAGGCTCCCGACCGCGCCGTCGACGCTCATGCGGGACCCCCGAGGGTGATGGCGGCGGTCATGGTGCGGATCCCATCGCTGTACGCAGCGGCCTGCACGGCACCGTCCGAGCCGTGCCGCACGCGGAGGGAGAGCGGATGCCGATCGAAGGCGGGCGCGGTCGATCGGAACGAGATCCCGGTGACCGTGCGGTCGGGGAAGGCGCGGGCGGCGGCGTCGGCGAGCAGGAGCGCCTGCAGCGGACCGTGCACCACGAGCCCCGGATACCCCTCAACCTCGGTGGCGTACTCGCGGTCGTAGTGGATCCGGTGCGCGTTGTAGGTCAACGCCGAGATCCGGAACAGCAGAGGCGGGTCTATCGGCACCTCCCGCCCCCAGACCGCGCCCTCGTCGACGCCCTGTGCCGCCGGCCGGGCCGCGGTCCCGGCATCGGCGCCCTTGTAGACCACGTCGGTCCGCTCCTGCACCCGTCCTCCGGCGCCCCCGATGCGGTGGTCGACGGTCACGAACATCAGCTCGCCGGAGCGGCCGGTCTTGGTCACCACCTCGGAGACCTCGGACACACGTTGCAGGGGCTCGCCGATCCGCACCGTCCCCGTCGACGTCGACCGGCCTCCGGCGTACATGCGCCGCCGACCGCCGGTCGGCGGCAGGAAGCCCCCGGTCATCGGATGCCCGTCCGCGCCCAGTTCGGACTGGCGTGCCTGCGGCAGGAACGCCAGCCACTGCCACAGCACCGGCAGCGGGTCGCCGACTGCCGGCGCAGGGCCGGGTCGGTCCAGCAGGTCGTGCAGCGCCCGGGCCGCCGCCTCGGTGACGACGTCCGCGCGGGTCTCGATGCTCGGCTCCCACACCTCGGCGCTCATGCTCCCCCGACCGTCCCGAACGCGCCAGCCGCGGCGGCATCCGCATACTCGTCGTCGGTCGCGCCGATCAGCTCGGCCAGCACCTCCCGGGTGTGCTCCCCCAGCTGCGGCGCACGCACCGGAGGACGCGTGGCCGCGCCGACCTTCACGGGCGAGGCGATCGTCCTGATCGTGCCGTAGCGGGGGTGCTCGGCCTCGACGATCATGCCGCGCGCGGCGACATGCGGGTCCTGCAGCGCCTGCTCGACCGTGTTCACCTGCCCCACCGGCACGCCGGCGGCGGTCAGCACCTGCACCCAGTGCGCGGCCGGCCGTGCGCGCAGCACGCCCTCCAGGATCTCCAGCAGGGCCGCCGCGTTGCGCTGCCGGTCGGCGAGCGTGCGATAGTCGGGATGCTCGGCGAGCTTGGGCATCCCGATCGCCTCCGCGATGCGCGTGAAGAACTTCTCCTTCGCGGCCGCGATCACGAACCATCCGTCCGAGGCCTCGAACGCCTGGAAGGGAACCACCGAGGGGTGCGCCGAGTGCCGGGTGCGCACCGGCTCGAACCCCGCGTTCAGATGCCACACCCCGGGGTAGGTCAGCATGCCCACCGCGGTGTCGAACAGGCTCACGTCGCAGTCCATCCCGATGCCGTCGCGCCGCGCAGCCCACAGCCCCGACATCAGCGCCAGCGCCGCGACGTAGCCGGTGGAGAAGTCGACGATCGACAGGCCCGACTTGGTCGGGGGGCCGTCCGGCTCGCCGGTGATGTCCATCCATCCGGTCAGCGCCTGCACCACGTAGTCGTAGCCCGGTTCCGCGCTGCGCGGCCCGGTCATCCCGTACCCCGACAGCGAGCAGCACACGATCGCCGGGTTCAGGTGCTTGAGGTCGTCGTAGGTGATGCCGATCTTCGCGGGGACGTCACCGCGCATGTTCGAGTACACCGCGTCGCTGACCGCGACGAGCCTCTCGAACACCTCCCGCCCCGCCGCGCTGGTCAGATCGAGGCTGATCGACTTCTTCCCGCGGTTGAACGTCTCATGGAACAGCGAGTCCTGGTCCTCGGCGTAGGGCGGGACGTACCGTCCCACGTCTCCGCCGAACCTCGGGTCCTCGATCTTGATGATCTCGGCGCCGAGGTCGGCCAGGTGCGAGGTGCCGAACGGCCCCGCACCGAACTGCTCCAGCGACAGGACGCGGACTCCTTCCAGTGGCAGGGTCATGTGGCGTCCTCCTCCCCCAGCGTCCCCAGATAGAGGTTGATCACCTTCGGATCGTTCAGCAGTTCGCGCCCGGAGCCCGTGTAGGCGTCCTTCCCCTGATCGAGCACGTAGCCGCGGTCACAGATCTGCAGGCAGCGGCGCGCGTTCTGCTCGACCATGATCGCGGTGACGCCCGCCTTGTTGATCTCCGAGACGCGGATGAAGGCCTCGTCCTGCCGCACCGGGGAGAGGCCCGCCGACGGCTCGTCGAGCAGCAGCACCTGCGGCTCCATCATCAGGGCACGGGACATCGCCACCATCTGCCGTTCGCCACCGGACAGGGAGCCGGCGCGCTGTTTGAGCCGGGCGCCCAGCTCGGCGAAGATCGACGTCACGAACTCCAGCCGCGCGGCGTAGGCCTTCGGCTGCTGGTAGATGCCCAGCTGGAGGTTCTCCTCGATCGTCAGGCTGGGGAAGACGTTGTTGTTCTGCGGGACGAAGCCCACGCCCTTGCTGACGAGCCGGTCGGCGGGCAGGCCGGTGATGTCCTCCCCGCCGAGGAGGATCCCGCCCCCGCGGATCTTGACCTGCCCGAAGA
>JBASAE010000263.1:0-2891 GCA_049654285.1 Microbacterium sp. | reverse complement strand
GGCGACCGGAGGGACGACGCCGGCCGAGGCCGCGCGGCCGAGCAGCTTCTGCGCGAGGGCGAGCGCGGGCATCCCGTGCGGCACGCCGTCGAGCACACTGCGCCTCTCGCGCTTCTCGGCGGCCTTCGCCGCGTTCCAGTGCACGAGCACCTCTTCGGGGGTGGTCGCGACGGCGTCGCCGAACACATGCGGATGTCGACGCACCATCTTCTCCGTCAGGCCCCGCGCGACGTCGTCGATGTCGAAGGCCCCGTCGCCGGCGGCGATCGCGGCGTGGAAGAGCACCTGCCACAGCAGGTCGCCGAGCTCCTCGCGCAGCTCCTCGCGCGACCCCCCCTCGACGGCTTCGATGACCTCGTACGCCTCCTCGATGAGGTAGGGCACCAGATCGCGGTGCGTGATGCGCTGCGACCACGGGCATTCCCCGCGCACCCGGCGCATCACCTCGGCGGCGTCCCGCAGAGGATCGCTCATCACGCCGGCCCCTTCAGAGACCGGTGGTGCCGTGCCCGCAGCGAGACCGCGACGGCGGACAGCACCAGCGCGATCATCGATCCCGCCAGCACCCCCAGGACGGCCTGATCGCGGGTGCCCGCGTCGGAGGCGAACGCGAGGTCGGCCAGCAGCAGCGACACCGTGAACCCGATGCCCCCGAGCAGCCCTGCGGCGACGAGATCGGGCAGGGTCAGCGCGGGCGCCTTCCCTCGTGCGCCGATCCTCATGCTCACCCAGCCGAACGCGGCGATGCCGACCACCTTGCCCACCGGCAGCGCGATCAGGATCGCCCAGAAGGCCGGCGACATCCCGTCGCCCGAGACCTGCGGGATGACGACGAACGCCGCCGCGAACGCGAACAACGGCAGGATCACGCCGTTCACCCAGGGCTCCAGGGCGTTCCGCACACGCCCGGCGGGGCGCGGTGACATCACAAGCCCGAGCATCACGCCGGCGATCGTGGCATGGATGCCCGATGCCGCGACCATCCCCCAGGCGGTGACGCCCACCACGACCATGAGCACGGCGGTGACACCCCGCCAGCGGCTCCCGAGCATCCTGCTCAGCCCCGCGAACACCGCCACCTCGACGACCGCGAGCAGGAACAGCCCCCACTGCACGTCATGCGCGAACAGCGCGGCGATGAACACGATCCCGACGATGTCGTCGAGGATCGCCAGCGCCAGCAGGAACACCCGCACCGAGGACGGTAGCCCGCGCCCGAACATCGCCAGGACGCCGAGGGCGAACGCGATGTCGGTGGCGGTCGGGATCGGCCAGCCCGACGCCGTGTCGGACCCGCCCGCGATGAGCAGGTAGACCGCGACCGGGACGAGCACGCCGCCCGCCGCCGCGATCGCCGGCTGCACGGCCTTGCCCGCGCTGTTCAGCTCGCCGTGCGTGAGCTCGTGACGCAGCTCGACCGCGACGACGAAGAAGAACACCGCCAGCAGCCCGTCCGAGATCCAGTGCGCGACCGAGAGGTCCAGCCCGGTGCCGGGGACCGCGAGATGCAGGTCGAGCACCCGGGCGATCGGATCGTGCGTGGGCAGGTTCGCCAGGAGCAGGCCGATCCCCGCCGCGAGCAGGAGCAGGACCGCAGGGAACCGTTGCCCACGGAGGGCCCTCACAGAGATACGCATCACCACCATGCTATTCATGCCGCCGACATCGTCCGTGCACCCGTCACCCGGTCGGACCGCCCGACCGTCCGGGGATACGCTCGAAGGATGGCCCCCGAACCGCTCAGCCCCGCAGATCCGATCAGCAGCGTCCCCACCGACACCGAGGCCATCCGCGTGATCGGCCGCTTCGAGGCCTCCAGCGGCATCCCGGACGAGATGCGCGCCGACGTGCGGATGCTGGGCGGCCTGCTCGGACAGGTGCTGCGCGAGTCCGGCACCCCCGGCCTGTTCGAGGACGTCGAGCGGCTCCGGCTCGCGACCATCCAGGCCTACGACGAGGAGACCGACACCGCGTTCCGTCGGGCCGCCGAGATCGCCGACTCGTTCACGATCGAACGTGCCGACGAGGTCGCCCGCGCGTTCACCTGCTACTTCCACCTGGTCAACCTCGCCGAGGAGCATCAGCGCGTGCGCGTGCTGCGCGAGCGTGCCGGCAAGCCGGGCCGCGAGGACGCCACCGACACCGTCGCCACCGCGTTCGCGCAGCTGAGCCGCGAGGTCGGCGAGGAGGAGGCACGGCGCCGTCTGGCCGGCCTGCGCTTCCATCCGGTGTTCACCGCGCACCCCACCGAGGCGCGCCGCCGGGCGGTGTCCAGCAGCATCCGCCGCATGTCCGAGCTGCTCACCCAGCACGACGCCGCGAGCGAGGGCGGCGCCGAGCAGCACCGCGCGGTCCGCCGGATGCTGGAGGAGATCGACACCCTCTGGCGCACCGCCCCGCTGCGCGCCCAGAAGCCCGCGCCCACCGACGAGGTGCGCACCGTGATGAGCGTGTTCGACGAGACGCTGTTCACCACCGTGCCGCACGTGTACCGCCGGATCGACGACGCCCTGCGCGGCGATGCATCCGGTTCGTCGGCGCCCGGGGTGCCGGCGTTCGTGCGGATCGGCTCCTGGGTCGGCGGCGACCGCGACGGGAACCCGTTCGTCACCGCGTCCGTCACCCGCGAGGCCGCCGAGATCGCCTCCGAGCACGTGCTGCGGGGGCTGGAGCGGGCCATGGAGCGGATCGGTCGCACCCTGACGCTGGATGCGGACGACACCCCGCCGAGCAGCGAGGTGCAGGCGATCTGGGACGCCTACGAGCAGGCGGACCCGCGGGCCGCCGAGGAGATCGCCACCCGTTCGCCCGCCGAACCGCACCGCCGTGCGCTGCTCGCGCTCGTGCACCGGGTCCGTGCCACCCGGCGCGGCGCCGACGGCGCCTACGCC
>JBASAE010000262.1:0-8852 GCA_049654285.1 Microbacterium sp. | reverse complement strand
GCTCCTGCCCGATGACGAGCGTGTGCATCTCGGTGGTCCCCTCGTAGGTGAGGACGGACTCGAGGTTGTTCATGTGGCGGATCACCGGGTACTCCAGGCTGATGCCGTTCGCGCCGAGGATGCTGCGCGCCGTGCGGCAGATCTCCAGCGACTCCCGCACGTTGTTGAGCTTGCCCATGCTCACCTGTGCGGGACGCAGCCGTCCGGCATCCTTCAGTCGTCCGAGCTGCAGCGCCAGCAGCATGCCCTTCCCGTACTCGAGGGTCATGTCGGCCAGCTTCTGCTGGGTGAGCTGGAAGCCGCCGATCGGCCGGTCGAACTGCTCGCGCTCCCGGGCGTACCGCAGGGCCGTCTCGAGGGACGACCTGGCCGCGCCGAGCGCGCCGAAGAGGATGCCGAAGCGCGCCTCGTTCAGACAGGAGAGCGGCCCGGAGAGCCCCCGGGCGTCCGGGAGCATCGCCGACGCCGGCAGGCGCACCCCGTCGAGGACGATCTCGCTGGTGATGGATGCGCGCAGCGACATCTTGTGGGGGATGGCCGTCGCGGCGAAGCCGGGGCGGTCGGTGGGGACGACGAAGCCCCGGATGCCGTCGTCGGTCTGGGCCCAGATGACGGCGACATCGGCGATCGAGCCGTTCGTGATCCACATCTTCCGGCCGTCGAGCACCCAGTCGTCGCCGTCGCGTCGCGCGCGGGTGAGTATCGCGCCCGGGTCTGAGCCCCGGTCCGGCTCGGTGAGGCCGAAGCATCCGATGGCCGCGCCCTGCGCCATGCGCGGCAGCCATTCGGTCTTCTGCTCCTCGCTGCCCCAGCGGTGGATCGCGTACATCGCGAGCGAGCCCTGGACCGAGACGAACGACCGGATGCCGGAGTCGCAGGCCTCCAGCTCGAGGCAGGCCAGTCCGTAGGCGGTGGCGGACAGGCCCGCGCAGCCGTAGCCCTCCAGATGCATCCCCAGCAGGCCGAGCTCGCCGAACTCCCGCGCGAGCTCGCGAGCGCCCGGCAGTCCGCCCTGCTCGAACCAGTCGGCGACGTGGGGCTGGATGCGCTGCTCGCAGAACGCCCGGACGGTCGCGCGGATCTCACGCTCGTCGTCGTCGAGCAGCGAGTCGGTCGCGGCGACGTCGATCGCCTCGGCGACGGGGCTGACGGGGCTCGGGCTCATGGCCTCCTCGTTTCCTTCGCCCCTGCGGGCGAATCGGTTCGTGCCCCGGCGGGGGCGGGTGGGCGCGGCCCTCAGCCGCGTGAGCGCAGTCGCGGGTCGAGGGAGTCGCGCAGGGCGTCGCCGAGCAGGTTGAAGCCCAGCACGGTGAGGAAGATGCACATGCCCGGCACCAGCGACGGCCAGATCGAGATCTCCACGAAGGCCTTGCCGGTCGCGAGCATCGACCCCCAGGATGCCGCGGGGGGCTGCACGCCGAGCCCCAGGTATCCGAGCGAGGCCTCGACGAGGATCGCGTAGGCGAGGCTGATCGTCACCTGCACCGCGATCGGCGCGAGCGCGTTGGGCAGGATGTAGCGCACCAGGATGTAGCTGTCCCGTGCGCCGATCGCACGGGCGGACTCGACGAACGGGTCCTGGGACAGGGTGATGGCGGAGGCGCGGGCGATGCGGGCGAAGGTCGGGATGAAGACGATCACCAGCGCCAGGATCAGGTTGTGCAGCGCCGTGCCGAGCGCGGCGACCACCGCGAGGGCGAGCAGGATCGTCGGGAACGCGAAGAGGACGTCCATGACGCGCATCGTCACGTTGTCCAGGATCCCGCGGTAGTAGCCGGCGAGGAGGCCGAGGGCGACGCCGATCAGCGAGGCGGCCGCGATCACGGTGATGCCGACCAGGAGGGACGTCCGCGCCCCGAAGATCGCGCGGCTGAGCAGGTCGCGGCCGGCCTCGTCGGAGCCGAGCGGGAAGATCGCCGTGGGCGGCGAGAGCCGCGCGCTCGACATCGCCGTGGGGTCGTACGGCGCCACCAGCGGTGCGAAGACGGCGGCCAGCACGATGATCGCGACGAGGATGCCTCCGAACAGGCCGACCTTGTCGCGGACGAGCGTGCGCCACAGGGCCCGGTCGGAGCCCTTGCCGCGCGGCCGGGGGCGCAGGCGGGGGGACCGGCGCTGCGTAGGAAGGGTCATGGTCGAGGTCATGGGTCGCTCACTCCTACTGATGCCGCAGGCGAGGGTTCAGGTACATGTAGATGATGTCGACGACGAGGTTCACCACGACGTAGAAGATCGCGAGGAACAGGATCGTGCCCTGCACGAGCGGGTAGTCGCGCTGGCTGATCGCCCGGATCACGAGACTGCCGAGGCCGTTCCAGGAGAACACCTGCTCGACGACGACGGTGCCGCCCAGGAGCGCACCGGCCTGGATGCCGATGACCGTGACGACGGGGATGAGGGCGTTGCGCAGGGCGTGCCGTCCGAGCACCGTGCGCTCGGGGAGGCCTTTGGCCCGGGCCGTGCGCACATAGTCCTCGCCGAGCACCTCGAGCAGCGAGGACCGTGTCATCCGGTAGGTGATCGCGGCGAGGCTGGTGCCGAGCGTGATCGCGGGCAGGATGAGGTGCCGGAAATGGTCCCAGCTGAAGCTGAACGGGGTCGAGCCGCCGGACGGCAGCCAGCCCAGGTTCACGGAGAAGACGACGACGAGCAGGATCCCGAGCCAGAAGTTCGGGATCGACAGGCCGATCAGGGAGCCGACCCGGCCCATCGCGTCCACCGGTCCGTTGCGGCGGGTCGCGGAGGCGATGCCGAGCGGGATCGAGATGCACAGCGAGACGATCAGGGCGGCCGTGGCCAGCTCCAGCGTCGCGGGGAAGAGGTCGAAGATCTCGACGATGACGGGCCGCCCGGTGCGCATCGACGTCCCGAGGTCGCCGCGGAGCATCCCCCCGAACCAGGTGAGGAACTGCTGCCACACCGGCTGGTCGAGGCCGAAGTAACGGCGCATCTCCGCCTCGAGCTCGGGATCGGCGAAGTCCTGGCCGAGGATCGAGCTGACGACGTCGCCGGGGATCATCCGGATCAGGAAGAACGAGATGATCGAGATGCCGATGAGCACGGGGACGACGGAGAGCGCCCGGGCACCGACCGCGCGGAGCATCAGTCTGCCCCGTCGTCCGAACCGTCGATGACCATGTCGACGGGTAGTTCCTGCGATCGTTTCGCCACGCGGAGGATGATCACCGTGCGCACCTCGACGACGCCGGGCAGCCGGCCGAGCCGGTCGGAGGTGAACTCGCGCAGGTCGTCGGTCGATCGGAAATAGCCGACGACGGCGATGTTGAACTGGCCGGTGCAGTGGTAGACGTAGCTCAGCTCGGGCATCGCGACCAGGTCGTCGATGACCTGATCGCCCTTGTCGGGCTCGGTCTGGATGCGGATCATCACGTGGAGCGCGTACCCCATGTACGCGGGATCGGCGATGGCGATGAAGCGCACATGGCCGTCGCGGACGAGGCGGTCCACCCTGCGGCGGATCGCGCCCTCGGAGATGCCCAGCTTCGCGGCGAGTGCGACGTTGCTCTGCCGCGCGTCACGCTGAAGCTCGTGGATGATCATCTGATCCTTGAGCCGGGATGTGCTCATCGCCCCTCCGAAAAATGCAAGCTACCGTAGCTATTCCGAGGCTAGACGTCGAAGATCGGATGTGCAAGACTCAAAAATGACGGAATGCGGATATCTCTAAGCGGAAGTCTGGGAGGAACGATGGCGTTGCTCGAGGTGGAGGGTCTCACCACGGAGTTCCGCACGCGCGGGGGCACCGTGCGTGCCGTGGACGATGTCTCCTTCCGCGTCGATCGCGGCGAGACGCTCGCACTGGTGGGCGAGTCCGGATGCGGGAAGTCGGTCACCGCGCAGTCGATCATGAGGCTGGTCGCCGCGCCCGCCGGGCGGATCACGGCGGGGGAGATCCGGTTCGACGGCAGGGATCTGCTGACGCTCTCGGAACGGGAGATGCGCGGGGTGCGGGGCCGCGGCATCGGCATGATCTTCCAGGACCCGATGTCCTCGCTGAACCCGGTGCTCACGATCGGGCGTCAGATCACCGAGTCGCTGCGCCTTCATCTGGGGATGAGTGCGGAGGCGGCCCGCCGGCGCGCGATCGAACTGCTCGACTCGGTGGGCATCCCGGCCCCCGACACCCGACTGGCCGCCTATCCGCACCAGCTCTCCGGGGGCATGCGGCAGCGCGTCATGATCGCCATCGCTCTCGCCTGCAAGCCGAGCCTGATCCTCGCCGACGAGATCACGACCGCGCTGGACGTGACGATCCAGGCGCAGATCCTCGACCTCCTGAAGGAGCTCACCTCCGAGTCCGGCACCGCGGTGCTGTTCATCACCCACGACCTCGGGGTCGTCGCCGACGTCGCCGAGCGCGTCAACGTGATGTACGCGGGGCAGATCGTGGAACGCGCGGCGACACGGGACCTGTTCCGCGATCCGAGGATGCCGTACACCTGGGGGCTGCTCGGCTCCGTGCCACGGCTCGACGAGGCGCGGCGGACCTCCCTGACCCCGATCGAGGGGCAGCCGCCCGACCTGCGGGCGCCGCAGACCGGCTGCCGCTTCTCGCCGCGCTGCCGCTACCGCCGGGACGAGTGCGATGTGTCGCCCCCGGGGCTGGAACCGCTCGGGAGCGGGTACGGCGTCGAGCACGACGCCCGCTGCATCGCCGTGCACGACGACGGCTGGCTGACCGGCGTGCGGTGGGCCGAGGAGCGTCTGCGGGAGGGACGGGCATGAGCGATGTGATGACCGAAGCGGCTGTCGGGACCGATTCCCTGGTCTCCGCCCGGGGACTCGAGGTGACGTTCTCGGTGCCGGATCCACGGGGCGGTCGCCGGAAGCAGAGGTTGCACGCGGTCTCCGGCATCGATCTCGACATCCGTCGCGGCGAGACCCTGGGCCTGGTCGGGGAGTCCGGCTGCGGCAAGTCGACCACCGGGCGTGCCATCCTGCAGCTGGTGCCGGCGTCCGGCGGACAGGTCGTCTTCGACGGCCGGGAGGTCACCGGGCTCCCCCGCCGGGAGGTCCGGCGGATGCGGCGCCGCATGCAGATGGTGTTCCAGGACCCGTACGCGTCGCTGAACCCGCGCATGAGCATCGGCGACCTGATCGGGGAGCCGCTGCGCGTGCACGGCCTCGCATCCGCGGAGGAGCGGCGCGAGCGGGTTCTGAGCATCATGTCGCGCGTCGGGCTGAACGAGGAGTGGGTGGAGCGGTACCCGCACGAGTTCTCCGGCGGCCAGCGTCAGCGGATCGGGATCGCCCGCGCGCTGATCATGGAGCCCGAGTTCATCGTGCTCGACGAGCCGGTCTCCGCCCTGGACGTCTCGGTGCAGGCGCAGACGATCAATCTGCTCGAATCGCTTCAGAAGGACTTCGGCCTCACCTACCTGTTCATCGCGCACGACCTGGCCGTCGTGCGCCATCTCTCGACCCGCGTCGCGGTGATGTACCTGGGGCGCGTCGTCGAGGTGGGCGACCGGGACGCGGTCTACGAGAACCCGCAGCATCCCTACACCCAGGCGCTGATGTCGGCCGCGCCGATCCCCGACCCGGAGGCGGAGAACCGGCGCGAGCGGATCATCCTCGCGGGGGACGTGCCGAGCCCGTTGAACCCGCCGTCCGGATGCCCGTTCCGCACGCGGTGCTGGAAGGCCGTGGAGGTCTGCGCGCAGGAGATGCCGATCCTGCGGACGACGGCCGCCGGGCACGATGTCGCCTGCCACTTCCCGGACGTGGCGGCCGTCGGCGTCCCGGAGCCGTCCCTCTGATACGCCCGTAGGATCGAACCATGCCATTGACAGGGGAATATCTGCCGTCCACCGCTGAGTGGGCGCGCGAGCAGGCCGAGAAGTTCGAGGCGTCCGCGGGCGCCGAGGCGAACGACATGCGGGGCCTGCCGATCATCGTGCTGACCACGGTCGGCGCGAAGACCGGTGCGCTGCGCAAGACCGCGCTGATGCGCGTCGAGCACGACGGCGAGTACGTGGTCGTCGCCTCGAAGGGCGGCGCTCCGAAGGAGCCGGCGTGGGCGGGCAACATGCGCAAGCAGCCGCACGTCGAGCTGCAGGACGGCGCGGTGAAGCGCGACTACACAGCCCGTGAGCTCGCCGGCGATGAGCGCGCCGTGTGGTGGGAGCGCGCGGTGGAGGCGTTCCCCGACTACGCCGAGTACGCGACCCGCACCGACCGTGTGATCGCGGTGTTCCTGCTGGAGGCCCGCGAGGCCTGACCGGACCCTGATCGAACGACGATCCCCCGGCATCCTCCTCCGAAGAGCGGATGCCGGGGGATCGTCGTTTTCGACGGACTCAGCCGAGCAGGGCCTCGATCGGGCCGCGGGCGAAGTAGACCACGAAGCCGGCGGTCACGATCCACAGCAGCGGGCTGATCTCGCGGGCCTTGCCGGAGAACGCGCGCGCCAGCACCCAGGCGATGAACCCGGCGCCGATGCCGTTCGCGATCGAGTAGGTCATCGGCATGACCGTCACCGTGAGGAACACCGGGAACAGCGCCGAGAAGTCGGTGAGGTCGATGAACCGGATCTGGCTCATCATCAGCGCTCCGACGATCACCAGGGCGGCCGCGGCGACCTCGGTCGGCACGATCGACACCAGCGGGGTGAAGAAGATCGCGATCAGGAACAGCGCCCCGGTGACGAGGTTCGCGAAGCCGGTGCGTGCGCCCTCGCCGATGCCGGCGCCCGACTCGATGAACACCGTGTTCGACGAGCCCGAGGTCGCGCCGCCCACGACGGCGCCGACGCCCTCGACGATCAGCGCGGACTTCAGCCGCGGGAAGTCCCCCTTCTCGTCGGCCAGGTCGGCCTCCTTCGCGAGGCCGGTCATCGTGCCCATCGCGTCGAAGAAGTTGGTGAACACCAGCGTGAACACCAGCATCAGCGCGGCCACGGCGCCGATGCGGCCGAACGCGCCGATCGGGTCGAACTGGCCGATCAGGGAGAGGTCGGGCACGGCGACCCACTGCGACGGAAGGCTCGGCACGGTCAGGCCCCAGCCGCCGGGGTTGACCTCGTCTCCCGCGACCTTCGGTCCGAGGTGCCAGATCGCCTCGACGACGACCGCGACGACGGTGCCGGTCACCAGGCCGATGAGGATGCCGCCCTTGACCTTCTTCGCCACCAGGATCGCCGTGAGCAGCAGCGTGAGCACGAAGATGAGCGTCGGCACCGTGGCCACCGAGCCGCCGACCCCGAGGCCCACCGGCGGGGAGTCGCTCTTGGTCGCGGTGACGAAGCCGGCGTTCACGAAGCCGATGAACGCGATGAACAGGCCGATGCCGACCGTGATCGCGATCTTGAGCTGCATCGGCACGGCGTCGAAGATCATCCGCCGCAGCCCGGTCGCGCTGAGCAGCACGATGATGAGGCCGTTGATGATCACCAGGCCCATCGCCTCGGGCCAGGTCACCTCGCCGACGACCGAGAAGGCGAGGAACGCGTTGATGCCCAGGCCTGCGGCGAAGCCGAACGGCAGCTTCGCGACGAGGCCGAACAGGATCGTCATGACCGCCGCGGTCAGGCCGGTCACCGCGCTGAGCTGGGCGAAGTCGAGGCTGTTGCCGGCGACATCGGTGCCCGACGACAGGATGATCGGGTTGAGGATGACGATGTACGCCATCGTCACGAACGTCACCACGCCGCCGCGGATCTCGGCGCCGAAGCTGGAACCGCGCTGGGTGATCTCGAAGAAGCGGTCGACCGCTCCCTTCGGCTTCTGCTCGGTCTGGGGGGATGCTGGGGCAGTTGTCATCGGGGAACCTCCGCAGCACACGCTATCGTGTCGGGCCGCCCTCGCGTGGCTCGGGCGAGCTTCCGGCTCCTCGACATAGGCTCGATGGGTCATGCAACGCCTCACCGTCGCGCTCCTCGCCGCCCTCGACGCCGTCATCATCGCGGGCGTGGGCCTGGCCGCCCTGCTCGCGCCGCTGACGGTGCTGTGGACGGTGGCCTTCGGCGCGGCCGCCGACTGGGGCGCGCTGTGGCCGGCGACCGGCGTCCTCTGGCAGCTGGGACACGGCGCGCCCGTCGCCGTCTCGGTGCCCGACGAGGTCGTGGTGCAGACCGGCATCGCCCCCGACGCCGCCCACTTCGTGCTCTCGCTCACCCCGCTCGCGCTGCTGCTGTTCACGCTGCTCTCCGCGGCACGCTCGGGACGCCGCGCCGCGACGGCCGGTGCGTGGATCTCCGGGACGGCCGGCGGCGTTCTCGTGTTCGCCGCGATCGCCGTGGCGGTCGCCCTGACGGCGAAGACCGAGGTCCTCCGCACGGACTTCTGGATCGTCGTGCTGCTGCCGATCGCGGTGTACCTGGTGGGCGCTCTCGCGGGCGCCGTGCGGGAGGCATGGGCCGAGGGCGACGACGGGGTGATCGACCGGCTGCACGACGCGGTCGACGGATGGGGCGACTGGTCGCCGGTGCCCGCCGAGATCGCCCGGGGATCGGCGATCGTGACCGTCGCGCTCGCCGGCGCCGGCGCGCTCGCCGTCGCCCTGGCCACCGTGCTCCGCGGCGGCGAGGTCATCGCCCTGTTCGGCGCGACCCGGGTCGATGCGCTGGGGGCGACGATGATCACGCTCGGGCAGCTGGCCTACCTCCCCACGATGATCGTGTGGGCGGGGGCATGGCTCGCCGGCCCGGGGTTCGCCGTCGGCGCGGGCACGGCGGTCTCGCCGGCGGGCACCGAGCTCGGCGTCGTCCCGGGCATCCCGATGCTGGGCCTGCTGCCCGAGAACGGCTCGTTCTGGATGCTGGTGGTCGTCCTCGTCCCGATCGCCGCCGGTGCGTTCGCGGGCTGGGTGGTGCGCTCGCGACTGGTCTGGGA
>JBASAE010000261.1:0-2255 GCA_049654285.1 Microbacterium sp. | reverse complement strand
CGACAGGTTCGCCGGTCGCGCGGCTCTGTAGCTCAGTTGGTAGAGCGTTCGACTGAAAATCGAAAGGTCACCGGATCGATGCCGGTCGGAGCCACAAGGCTGATCATTACAATCAGCCCAGAAACCCTCGCGTAGCTTCTACATCGCGGGGGTTTTGCTTTGTCCGCTTCCTGCCCGGCCCGCCGAATCCTGCGGCCGCACCGTAGGTGGCAACGTCACGCGATGATTTGAAGGCGCGACGGGCAGCACTTGCACCAAGGCGAGCCATCGCGCCGCAAACGTCGAGCGCCTCTTTTCACGGTGACGCGGGATCCATGATCCCATCCAGACGAATAGACTTGAGATGTCACGCGGGCTGCCTCGGCGTGGCGGGGGCTCCTCCGGGGATTGGGGTGCCGTGGGATAGCAGTCAGTCTGGGGAGACATGCAGTATTCGGCGAGAGTCGGCACGGCGACAGTTGTGGGTCTGACACCGCCATCGGGCACCATCCTGATACCTCGACACGTCGACCCGCGGGGTATCACGCTGCACATCGTGCGTCGGGGAGTGTTGGTGTTGAGTTCCGCTCGGGGAGTGATGCTGCACGAGGGCGCGGTATTCTTCACCCGTGGCGAGATGCGTGTGGAAGCGACGGTTGCGCCCGGGTGCGAACTGATCTCGTTGTCTGTGCCGGAAGAGGTGCTTCCGCCCAGCCTTGAACTAGCCGTCGGCGACCCCACGATCAACGCACAGGGGACACCGGCAAGTGCCGCGATCACCGAGTTCCTGCGAAGCATCGCGGACAGCGACGTCAGTGAGCTCTCCGGGATGCAGCACTATTTCTTGGAGCGCCTTCTGCAGGAGATGGCGACCGCGCTGGCACTGGAGAGCGCCGGCTCCCGGATAGCGCCGCGTCAGCCACACGTCTTCGCCGCGGCCCTGGCCTTCATCGCCGCACAGTGCGCGGATTCGGCATTGACCGCGGAGTCCGTCGCAGCCGAGGTGAACATGTCTCTCCGTCAACTGGGGCGCGTCTTCGCCCGGCACGACACCACGATCAGCCGCGAGATCCGTCGCGCCCGGATCGAGGCTGCTGTCGGGATGCTGCGTGACCGCGCCTACGATGCGCTCACGATCGAGCAAGTTGCGCAGCACTCTGGGTTCTCACGCGGGTCGAGCCTGGCACGGGCGATGAGCGCCGAGGGTGCTGGCGTCCCGAGCGAGATACGCGCGAAAAGGCAATCTCACCATGTCGCCAGCGCGCGGAGGGTGTTGCGGAGGGCTGGCCGAGTCGAGCGCTCTGCTCCGCGGAGCCTGCAAGGAAGCTGACGCAGGCTCCGCGGATGCCCGTCACGGGCCGATCAGGCGATGATGTTCGAGGTGCCGCTTCCGCCGAGGATCTCCACGGAGATGGTTCCTCCCGCTGGCTGCACATTGTTCGTGCGCAGCGCGACGCTGGCGGTGTCACTGGTCACGGTGAAGTAGACGGGACCCCCCGTGGTGGGGTCACCCGACACGAACGTCAGACCGACGAGGCCGTTGATGCTGGCAGCAGTCGCACCGTTCTCGAACGTGATCACCAACTCGGTGCCAGCACGCAGGGTACCGTCCTCGTAGTTGCCATCATCGTCGAGCACCTGTCCGTATGCGCGGAAGGTGGGGTTCGTGCCGGCCTTGGGATTCACGACGGCGCTCACCAGCGCATAGTTCGCGGTCGGCGGCTCGGGCTCACCACTGGTGGCGGCACCGGAAGCAGGCATGGCGGCAGCAATCGCGACCACGGGCACAGACCACGCCGCCGCCTTGACGAGGGTACGGCGAGGCATGCCCTCGTCGGTTCTTGCGCGGGTCATGTCATCAGTCATGTTCGTTCGTCCTCCCACAGGAAACGTGTCAGCCTGCCACGGGGGGCGACAGGCTCAGACTCATCTGAACGTGACGGGCGGGACAGGTCGCGGGAAATCGAACGATGCGTCCTGTGCGGTGCTAAGCGTGGCCTTACCGGTGTGAGGGCAGGCGGCGCGGCCGACCGTGGTGGAGATCGGGGAGACGTACCGTGAGCCGATCCTGTCGAGCGCGCCCCCAGGACACGATCTCCGCTCCCGACGTACAAGCGATCCTCGGACACTTCTCGCCTGCCGTCACCTCGTTGCGCCGCGACACGCCACGACGCGGCCCGCCGCGCAGCCGCGGGGGCTCATCTTGCCCCGGTGCCATCACGGCGGTTGAGCGAGCGAAGCGGGACCGACCACCTCCCGCACCCTCCACCTGTGTT
>JBASAE010000260.1:0-3099 GCA_049654285.1 Microbacterium sp. | reverse complement strand
GTCGCCGTCCTGCGATCCTCCCGCCGGGATCACGACGCGCACCACCCCACGGCTGGACCTCCATCGCGTCGCGCCCCAAAAACTATGGTGCCTTAACGATACAAGATCCTTATTAAATTGTCGACGCGCGGGGTGTGTCAGCGGGGTTCGGTGAACCCGTCCGCGATCCCGCCGAAGCGGTGCGGGTCGGGGTCCTCCTCGGCGACCGGCGCGGGGTAGGCGGCGTCGAAGGCGGCCACGTCGCGGACGTTCTTCTGCACGGCCACGACGGCGAAGAGCGACAGCGCGAATCCGATGCCGTAGAAGCCCTTCTCGCTGAGCAGCAGCTCGGCGTTCCAGAGCCCGACGGCCAGCAGCGTGAGCGCGGCGATCAATGCGAACCAGGTGATGCCCAGGTACAGGTTGGTCACCGGGATGTTCTCGGCGCGGTCGCGCACCGCCTTCTGCAGCGAGACGGCGGCGAACAGGCCGAACAGGAACACCGCGAGGTAGAAGCCCTTCTCGTTGAGCTGCATGTTCGCGTTCCACAGGCCGATCAGGTACAGCAGCATGCCGAGTCCGAGGGCGACCCAGGAGGCGCCGATGAAGGCGGCGGTCGGTCGGGCGGGTCCGGGGCGTTCCTGACTCACGAGCGTTCCTTTCGCGGGACGACAGGTGCCCCCAGAGTAGCCGAGGGGGCGCCGCGCTCTGGGAATGCGCGTTGGCGGCAGAGCATGATCGCCGAATAAGAAACATCGTCGAGCTTGTTCGAATGGCTCTCCAGGCCTTCTGTGCGCTGGAGTGATCTCAGATTATGAAATCAATGTGTCATAATAGGAGGGTCGCCGATCGGTGTGTGCGGGCGACAGGCGACCAGGAGCGGGACTCCGAACGAGAGAACAGGAACGCATGACGTGAATCCGCAGGCTTTCAGCTCCGAAGGTGAGCTCGAGCGCGCACTGGCGACGCCGAGTACCGCGCTCATCGAGGATCTCCGTCGCGGATCGGGCGACCTCGTGATCCTGGGCGCGGGGGGCAAGATGGGGCCGACCCTGGCGATGCTGGCCCGCAACGCCCTCGACGAGGCCGGGCGACGGCACGACGTGGTCTATGCGGTCTCCCGGTTCGGCGATGCCGCGGTGCGCGATCGCCTGGAACGCGCGGGCGTCGAGGTCATCCCCTTCGACCTGATCGAGAACGACGACCTCGAGGCTCTCCCCGACGCTCCCCACGTGATCTTCATGGTCGGCGCCAAGTTCGGTGCCGCCACGAATGCGTCGTGGGCCTGGGAGGTCAACGCCGCTCTGCCCGACCGCGTCGCGAGGCGCTACCGCGACAGCGCGATCACCGTGCTCTCGACGGGCAACGTGTACCCGTTCGTGACGCCGTCGTCCGGCGGGGCGGTCGAGGCCACGGCTCCCGCGCCGATCGGCGAGTGCGCGCAGTCCTGCCTCGGTCGGGAGCGCATCTTCGAGTTCGGCGCCCAGGAGCGCGGGACGAGGATCGCGATCATCCGTCTCAACTACGCGATCGACCTGCGGTACGGGGTGCTCGCGGACATCGGCACGGCGGTCTTCGCGGGCGAGCCCGTCTCCGTCTCGACCGCGAACGTCAACGTCGTCTGGCAGGGCTATGCGAACGAGATCGTCCTCCGCAGCCTCCTGCATGCGTCGTCCGCACCCTTCGTCGTCAACCTCACCGGCCCGGAGCTGCTCAGCGTCGAGGCGATCGCCCACCGGTTCGGTCGGCTGCTGGACCGCGACGTCGCCCTCGTGGACGAGCCGCAGCCGACGGCGCTGCTCAGCGACGCGCATCGCTGCATGGCCCTCTTCGGGTACCCGGCCGTCTCCGCCGAGACGCTTATCCAGTGGCAAGCCGACTGGATACGGAGCGGCCTGCCGATGACGGCGAAGCCGACCAAATGGGCTGTGCGGGATGGGAAGTTCTGATGTCCGCCGTGCCCGTCCTGCGCCCTGAGGCCGCGCAGACGCTGTCCCGAGGAGCCGTGATCCCGGCGCACCCGCTCGCCCTCACGAGCTCACGCATGCTCGACGAGCGACGCCAGCGCGCCCTGACCCGCTACTACCTCGATGCCGGCGCCGGGGGCGTCGCCGTCGGCGTGCACACGACGCAGTTCGCGATCCGCGACGCCGAGCACGGGCTCTTCGAGCCCATCCTGTCGCTCGCCGCCGAGGAGATGGACGACCGTGCCGCACCGGGGGTCGTGCGCATCGCGGGGGTCGCCGGAGACACGGCGCAGGCGGTCGCGGAGGCCGAGACGGCTCGCGCACTCGGCTACGACGCGGTCCTCATCAGCCCGCGGGTGCCGGGAGCCGATCAGAGCGCCCTGCTCGACCGCGCTCGCGCCGTGGGCGAGGTGCTGCCGCTGATCGGCTTCTATCTGCAGTCCGCGATCGGCGGGCCGGTGCTCGACCGCGCCTTCTGGCGCGATTTCGCCGCGATCCCCTCCGTCGTCGCCGTCAAGGCCGCGCCGTTCGACCGCTACCGCACATTGGAGCTCGTGCGCGGGGTGGCGGCCTCGGGCCGCGCCGCAGAGGTCTCGCTGTACACCGGGAACGACGACGCGATCGTCGCGGACCTGCTCTCGGCGTATCACGTCGATGCCCCCGAGGGTGCGCGTACGTTGCGCTTCGTCGGCGGCCTTCTGGGCCAGTGGGCTGTGGGGACGCGTGCGGCGGTGGCGATGCTCGCCCTGTCTCAGCGCGCCGCCGAGGGGGACCTCGAGGCTCTGGCGGAGCTGGGCCGCCTCTCCGCCGACCTCGTCGATCTGAATCAGGCCGTGTTCGACCCGGGCAACGGCTTCCGCGGGGTGATCGCCGGAGTGCACGAGATGCTGCGGCAGCAGGGCATGCTCGAAGGGGTGTGGTGCCTCGATCCCGAGGAGGGACTTTCGCCCGGACAGGCGGAGGAGATCGAGCGCGTGCGACTGGCCTACCCCGGGCTGAACGACGATTCCTTCATCGCCGCCCACCTCGAGGACTGGATGCGATGATGCGGCCGACGATCGTCGCGGCCGTCCCGGCGGGGCTCTTCGAGGAGTTCTTCTCCGCGGAGGACGAGGCGCGGATCGCGGCGTCGGCGGAGGTCCTCGGCGGCCCC
>JBASAE010000259.1:0-2177 GCA_049654285.1 Microbacterium sp. | reverse complement strand
GCGATAGGGATCGATGACGTCCTCGTCCGGCTCGCCTGCGCCGCGCCGAGCCGAGATCGCCAGGACGACCGCACCCAGCCGGTCTCGGGCATCCGCCCCCGCGCCGTCGGCGATGCGCTGCACCTCGGCATCCGACAGCTGAGCGGCCAGCCGGGCGAACTCCCGCGCGGTGAAGATGCGGTGCAGCTGGCCCGGAACCAGGCGCATCGCGTAACGCCGGTGCTCCTGCGTCATCGCCAGCACCAGCTCGGACTCCGCCACCAGCGGCTCGACCAGCTGCTGCGCACGGTGCGCGGCGATGTCCTCGGCCCGTGCCCCGCGCCCCCGCGCGATCGACTGCTGCTCGGGCGGCATACCCTCGCCCTCGAGCGCCTGCGTCCCCGCGCTCAGCACGCGCACAGAACCGAGTCTCGCCTGCAGCAGGACGGACGCCAACGCCGAACGGCAGATGTTTCCGGTGCACACGGTCAGGATCGTCGGAGCCGGTGTGGCGGCCGTGCGCAGACGGCGCAGTTCGCGGCGCGTCATGCGCGGGGCGTCGGAGGGCGGAACAGGCTGCACCGCCTCAGGCTAACCGCGGTCCCCTGGGGAACGTCGCAGACTCTCCCGCGCCGACCCACGATGCCGGAGACCCCGCGACGATGCAGAGAAGGCCCTCTGTGAACTAGGGTTTTCTTTGTGGGGCACTGGGGAGTTGCCTCACAGGGTTTTGGGAACCCGGAATGGGGAGTCGGTGTGGGACTGACCGAGCGGGTGTACCTGGCGCCCAACAACGGGGCGATCGGCGGTGGCGAGATCATGCTGCTGCGCATCGGCGCGGCACTGTGCGATCTCGGAGTCGACGTCTCCGTCGTCGCTCCGCGGCCCTCGACCGTGATCATCGCCGCGCGGGAGGCCGGGCTCCCCACCATCCCCCTGGACGCGGCGAACCGCTCCGAATGGATGCGCGCCCTCCGCCGGTGGGACCGCACCCGACACGATGGGCTGCTGTGGTGCAACGGGCTCGTGCCGTCGTTCGCGACCTCCGGCCATCCGGGGCGGATCGTGCACCTGCACCAGCACCCGGTCGGGTCCCATGCGGTGCTCGCGAAGATCGCGATGCTCGGGGCCGCCGCCCGCATCGTGCCGTCGCAGGACATGCTCCGCGCCGCGCCGCACGCCTGTGTGATGCCGAACTGGACCGAGCCGCTGCCCCCCGCACGACGGGAGCGCGGCCCCCGGATACGCATCGGCTTCATCGGGCGCCTCGGCACCGACAAAGGGGTGCACGTCCTCGCCGATGCGATCCGGATGCTGGACGCGCGGCAGCCCGGGACCTACCGGTTCGTGCTCGCCGGCGAGCCGCTGTTCACCCCCGCCGGTGACATCGCCCGCATGGAGGCCGCGCTGCAGCCGATCGCGGGGATCACCGAGCGACGCGGCTGGACCACCTCGGCCGAGTTCTTCGACACGGTCGACCTGCTCATCGTGCCGTCGACCATCGAGGAGTCGTTCGGCCTGGTCGCCGCCGAGGCGATGGCCGCGCGGATGCCGATGATCGTCAGCGACGCCGGCGCGCTGCCCGAGGTCGCGGGGCCGGACGCCGACATCGTACCCACCGGCGACGCCGCCGCGCTCGCGGACCGCATCGAGGCCGTCGTCACGGGGCGCACGCCCGACCGGACGGAGGCGCTGTACGAGCGGTGGGCCGCGGAGTACTCGCCGGAGGTCGGGCGGGGCCGGGTGCGGCGGCTGGTCGAGGAGCTGGGGATCCTGCGCGTTCAGGTGTGAACGTTCAGGTGCGAACCAGCAGGCCGTCCTCGGCCAGGGACTCCAGGAACCCGTTCAGCGTGTCGGCGTCGAGACGCGCCTCCTCGCCGGCGCCGAGCTCGCCGCGGATGCGCTCCAGCTCGGCGTGCAGCTGAGCCGCCTCGGTGACGCCGTCCGACAGCAGCATCCAGATCAGCCAGCCGGTGTCGGTCAGCTCGAACTGCACGCCGGTGTCGAGACGCGCGACCCACACCACCTGCTCGGCGCCGCCGCCCTCGACGGCCTCGACCCAAGCGGCCTCGGGGGCGATCGCCCACCCCGCGCTCATCGGCCGACCCTCCCGGTCAACCGCCGCATCGCCGCCGCACAGGCCGACCGCAGCCGGGCGGCCTGCTCACGCGCCAGCTCGCCACGATCCGGCTCATGGC
>JBASAE010000258.1:0-3788 GCA_049654285.1 Microbacterium sp. | reverse complement strand
ACCCGCCCTCCGTCCGCACCCATCCCGGTGAAACGGTCGGCGGTTCCCGAGGCCGCCGCCTCACCCGTGGGGATGCGTGCGGATGCATCCGGGCTCGCCGGGACCGCGGAAGCCATTCGCGGATCCGGCGCAGAGATGCCCGGTGTGCGGCGCGCGGCGCGCACGATCAGAACGAGCAGCACGAGAGCCAGTGCCAGCCCGACGAAGAAGAGGAAGAGCGTGAACCCGTTCCACAGCGGAGCCCCGTAGCCGTAGTAGCCGTTGCGCAGGAAGGACACGAAGCTGGGGACCAGCCAGTCGAACAGGTTCGGCGTCGGCAGCACGGCGATGATCAGCATCGCGAGGATGCCGAGCTGTGCGGCCTCGAACCGGCCGCGCAACAGCTCGCGCAGGTGGATCCGTCCCTCGGCATCCGGCAGCAGCGCCCAGGCGATCGCATACAGCAGGATCGTCGGCAGGCCGATCAGCGTCGCGACGACGATGAGCCCACGCACGATCAGCGGATCGACCCGCCAGCGGGAGGCGATCCCCGCGCACACGCCGCCGATCCAGCCGTCCGAGCGCGCGACGCCGAGCCCGGCGACCCACAGGAAGAACCTGTCGGAGCCGCGCGGCGCGGGCGGCGGAGCGGTCGGGGGCATGGCGGGTGACGTCATGCTTCGATCATGTCGGCCCGCGGGGCGCAGCCGCCATGGGGTGTTCCCCTGAGCAGACCCTGATCTTGAGCCGGTGCGGAGACGAAGAGGAGGTGCGGATGATTGGATGGCGGCATGCACTCTTCGCTCGCAGACAGCCCGCGGCGGCGGATCGCCCTGCCGCCGCGTCCGCCGCTGGAGCGCGATCGGGAGTGCGTCGTCTCGGGCGTCAGCGCAGGGATCGCCCGCCACCTCGGTGCACCGGTCTGGGCGGTCAGGGCACTGTTCATCGTGCTCGCCCCGGTGGGAGGGACCGGCGTCCTGCTGTATCTCTGGTGCTGGGCGCTGATGCCGTGGCAGGCCGGCGACCGCGCTCCTTCGCGTGTCGTGCCGGTGGCGTGGCTGCTGCTCGGCATCGCATTCATCGCACTGCTCATCGTGATGGCGGACGGCGGCAACCCCTGGGCGTACGGCGTCCTCCCCGGCAGCACGGTGCCCTCGATGATCGCCCTGCCGGTCTGCCTGCTGCTCGCACCCGCGGCCGGGGTATGGGCGGGGCTGATCGACCGGGCCGATCCGGCGCGCGGACCGAAGCACTCGTTCGTCATCCGGGTGGCGGCCGTCCTCATGATGGCGATCCTCTACATCACCCTGTCGATGCGCTCGATGCCGGGGGGTGTGCTGCTGGTGCCGGTGGTCGGAGCCGCGGTCGTGCTGTCCTCGTCGCTGATGCACCGCTGGCGCGAGCTCTCCTCCGAGCGCATCAGGCGGATCCGCGAGGAGCAGCGCAGCGAGATGGCCGCGCATCTTCACGACTCGGTGCTGCAGACGCTCGCCCTGATCCAGAACAGGGCCGGGGCGTCGAGCGAGGCGGCGCGCCTGGCACGGGCGCAGGAACGCGAGCTGCGCGCCTGGCTGTACGACGGGGACTCGCCCGCCGACAGCGATCTGCCCACCGACCTGCGCGACTACGCGGGGGCGCTCGAGCTCGACTACCCGGTGCGCATCGACGTCGTCTCGGCGGGGCTCTCGGCCGAACGGGCCAGCGGCGAGGTCGCCGCGGCGGCGCGTGAGGCGATGCTGAACGCCGCGCGGCACGCCGGCGGCGAGGTCTCGGTCTACATCGAGGGCTCCGTCTCGGGCGTCGACGTGTTCATCCGCGACCGGGGGCCGGGATTCGCGCTCGACGAGGTCCCGGGCGATCGGCTCGGGGTGCGTGAGTCGATCATCGGGCGGATGCGGCGTGCCGGCGGCAGCGCCACCATGCGCAGCGACTCCGGCGGCACGGAGGTGCATCTGCGGGGCGTGCGGCCGGTCGAGCTGCGGATGCCCGAGACACGGGTCGTGGACGCCGAGCCGGACGGGAGGTCCGAGGGCGGGGCATCCGCCGCGGAGGCGTTCGTGCCCGCGGAGGCGTTCGTGCCCGCGGAGGCGGTTCCGGATGCGCCCGACCCGGCGGACGCCGAGTTCGAAGCGGTCGCTGCCGAGTCATCCGACCCGCAGGCAATGGGATCCCCGGAGCCCGCACCCGACACGCAGGAGATCGGAGGATCCCGTGGCTGACGCCATCCGAGTCGTGATCGTCGACGACCATTCGATCTTCCGCTCCGGTCTGCGGGCCGACCTCGACGCCTCGGTCGACGTGGTCGGCGAGGCCGAGGACGTGCCGTCCGCGATCGCGACCATCCGGGCGACCTCGCCCGACGTCGTGCTGCTCGACGTGCACCTGCCCGGCGGCGATGGCGAGGACGCCACCGGCGGCGAGACGGTGATCCGCGGCAGCGGGGGAGTCTCGACCCGGTTCCTCGCGCTGAGCGTCTCGGACGCGGCGGAGGACGTCGTGCGAGTGATCCGCGCCGGTGCCCGCGGCTACATCACCAAGGGCTCGTCCGGCGCCGAGGTCAGCGATGCCGTGCACGCCGTCGCGGAGGGGGACGCCGTGTTCTCCCCGCGGCTCGCCGGCTTCGTGCTCGACGCGTTCGGAGCGGTCGCCGGCGAGACGGCCGCGGTCGACGACGAGCTCGATCGGCTCTCGGCGCGCGAGCAGGAGGTCATGCGCCTGATCGCCCGCGGATACGCCTACAAGGAGGTCGCCTCCGAGCTGTTCATCTCGATCAAGACCGTCGAGACCCACGTGTCGGCGGTGCTGCGAAAGCTGCAGCTCTCCTCTCGCCACGAGCTGACCGTCTGGGCCACGGAGCGTCGCCTGCTGTGACGTCCCGCCCCACGAAGACGGTGTCGGCGATGCGCGCGGACATCCAGGGGCTGCGCGCGCTCGCCGTCACGATGGTGGTGGTGTTCCACCTGTATCCGCGGGTGCTCAGCGGCGGGTACGTGGGCGTCGACGTGTTCTTCGTGATCAGCGGCTACCTCATCACCGGCCACCTGCTGCGGGAGGTGCAGGAGACCGGGAGCGTGCGGGTCGGGCGGTTCTGGGCCCGTCGCGCCCGCCGGCTGCTGCCCGCGGCGTTCACCGTGCTGGCCGTCTCCGTGCTCGCGGTCTGGATCGTGCTGCCGATCACCGCGTTGCACCAGAACTTCACCGAGATCGGCTTCGCCGCCGGATACGTCCTGAACTGGCGGCTCGCAGCGATGTCGGTCGACTACCTCGGCGCCGACGACCAGCCGAGCATCGTGCAGCACTTCTGGTCGCTCTCGGTCGAGGAGCAGTTCTACCTGGTCTGGCCGGTGCTGATCCTCCTCGTGCTGTGGGGCGCGCGGTGGATGCTGCGCGATCGGTCTCCCTGGCGAAAGCCCGCGCTCGCGGGCGCCCTCGCGCTGGTGTTCGCGGTGTCGCTGACGTACTCCGCGGTCGCGACGGAGGCATCCCCGCCAGAGGCGTACTTCGCCACCACGACGCGGGCCTGGGAGTTCGCGGCCGGGGGCCTGCTCTGCTTCCTGCCTGCGCTTCGGGTGCCGGAGGCCGTGCGCGCCGTGCTCGGATGGCTGGCGGTGGCCGCGATCGTGCTGGTCGCGGCGACGTACTCCGGTCGCACGGCGTTCCCCGGTGTCGCGGCGCTGCTGCCCGTGCTCGCGACCGCCCTGCTGATCCACCTCGGCGGCGCCGGAGTCGGCGCACGCTGGTCGCCGCAGCGGTTCGCCGATGTGCGACCGGTCCGGTTCCTCGGCGACGTGTCCTATGCCGTCTACCTC
>JBASAE010000257.1:0-2193 GCA_049654285.1 Microbacterium sp. | reverse complement strand
GTCGAGCAGCGCGAGGCCGGCGACCACCGCCACGGTCGGCCCCGGGAGCCGCCGCGCTCCGAGCAGTGCCAGGGGGCCGGCGACCACGAGCGCGAGATGCAGGGCGAAGGGCCACGCGGCGCCGTGTCCTCCGGCGTGCACGGTCATCCACACGGCGGCCGGCACCTGGATCAGCAGGCTGAGCGCCACCGGGCCGAGCAGCCGCATCCGTCGCCCGCCGCCCCAGGGAGCGGGGCCCCGCTGCGGCCTCCCTCCGACACCGTCCCCGGGAGCGCTGCCCTGCTGCGGATCCCACATCCTCCGATGCTAATCGCGCAGGCCCGGCAGGGGATCCGCCTCCGGAGGACACCCGGGATACTCCCCCGGGAGGAGTCACGAACAGGCAACGGAGGCGCCGTCGCTGTTGACACGCGTCCGTCGATCATCGACACTGGTCACAAGTGGTCTTACCAGTCATACCAGGCAAAGGATGAACACGCATGACAATCAAGAGGAAGCGTGCCGCCGCGCTCGTGGGCGCGGTGATCGCGGGAGCCAGCATGCTGGCCCTCACCGGCTGCGGGCCGGCCGGGAACGGCGACGCGGGGAAAACCCCCGACAAGGACGAGGCAGCGGGCAGCGTCACCCTCTGGGTCGACACCCAGCGCGCACCGGCCCTGAAGGACCTCGCCGCGGAGTTCAAGAAGGACACCGGCGTCGAGATCAAGCTGGTGCTGAAGGACTTCGCGACGGCCGACCAGGACTTCATCAGCCAAGTCCCCACCGGCAAGGGGCCCGACATCATCGTCTCGCCGCACAACGTCCTCGGCGCATACGTCAAGAACGGCGTGGTCGCGCCCCTGGAGCTCGGCGACAAGGCGAAGGACTACGCCGACACCGCCATCCAGGCCGTCACATACGAGGGCAACGTCTACGGGGTCCCGTACTCGATCGAGAACATCGCACTGCTGCGCAACACCACGCTCGTCCCGGACGCCTCGACGACCTTCGACGAGGTGATCGCGAAGGGCAAGGCCGCCGTCGCGGCCGGCACCGCGAAGTACCCCTTCCTCGTCGGTCTCGACCCGAAGCAGGGCGACCCCTACCACCTCTACCCGCTGCAGACCTCGTTCGGCTCGACGGTGTTCGCGCAGAACCCCGACGGCACGTTCGACGCGACCAAGCTCACCCTCGGCGACCCGGCCGGCGTCGAGTTCGCCACGGCGCTGAAGAAGTGGGGCGCCGAGGGCATCCTCAACGCGAACATCACCGGCGACATCGCCCTCGACGCGTTCAACAAGGGCGAGTCCCCGTACTACCTCACCGGACCGTGGAACGTCCCCGCCATCAAGGACGCCGGCATCGCCTACGCGATCGACCCGCTGCCCTCGGCCGGAGGACAGCCCGCCCGTCCCTTCCTCGGCGTGAACGCCTTCTTCATCAGCTCGAAGAGCCAGAACAAGGTCGCCGCGACGAAGTTCCTCGTGGACTACATCGGCAGCGACGCCGGCCAGACGGCCCTGTACGAGGCCGGCGGCCGCCCGCCCGCACTGACGAGCGTGTACGACACCATCGCCGCGCAGGACCCCGACATCAAGGCCTTCGGCGACATCGGCCGCGACGCGACCCCGATGCCGGCGATCCCGCAGATGGCCTCGGTGTGGGCCGACTGGGGCACGGCGGAGCTCAACCTCATCAAGGGCGAGGGCGACCCCGCCACGGTGTGGAACACCGCGGTCTCCAACATCGAAGCGAAGCTCAAGCAGTGATGTCATCGGATGCGGGCGGACAGGCCCTCGAGGCCGGCCGCCCGCATCCGGGAGGAGGTCGGAGTTGACTGTCACCGAAGAGCAGGCCCGCGTGGCGGCCCCCGGGGAGACCAGGCGGAGCGGCGTGGTCGGCCTCGTCGTCAAGATCGTGCTGCTCGGCGCCCTCGACGCCGTCGCCGTCTGGGCGATCCTCGTCATGGCCGGGCTGCACCTGTGGATCCCGATCGCCGTGGTCGTGCTGGCCACAGGGATCATCAACTGGGTCTACCTCGCCCGCGACCGGCGCCTCCCGGCCAAGTACCTCGCTCCCGGTGTCGCCTTCCTGCTCGTCTTCCAGGTCTTCGTCATCGTCTACAGCGGGTACATCGCCTTCACGAACTACAGCGACGGACACAGCGGGAGCAAAGAGGACGCGATCGCGGCGATCACCGCCGCCGGCGAGCGC
>JBASAE010000256.1:0-9961 GCA_049654285.1 Microbacterium sp. | reverse complement strand
CTTCAGAGGAGCGACGGATGCGGGGTGGTGCCTACGGCTGCAGCGTCCCGAGCGTCACCTGCGCCTCGTACGTCTTGCCGTCGCGCACGTAGCTGAGCTTCGCGTCGCTGCCTCCGGCGAGCGCACGCACCTGAGCGGTGAGATCGCTCGCGCTGGTGATCGGCACGCCGTCGAACTCCGTCACGACGTCGCCCTTCTGCAGCCCGGCCGCCGCGGCCGCCCCGCCGTCGGAGACGCTCTCGATCGACGCGCCGGCGACCGTCGCCGACTCGGAGGCCGACGCATCGCGCACGGTCGCCCCGAGCAGGCCGTGGGTGGCCTGGCCGTCCTTGATGAGCTGCTCGGAGACCCGCTTGGCGATGTTCCCCGGGATCGAGAAGCCGACGCCGATCGATCCGGACTCGCTGCCCGACGACGATCCGCCGGCCGTTGCGATCGCGACGTTGATGCCGATCAGGTCGCCCTTGCTGTTGACCAGCGCACCGCCCGAGTTGCCCGGGTTGATCGCCGCATCGGTCTGGATCGCCGCGATCGAGATCGTGCCGCTGGCCTGCTGCGGTGCGCTCTGACCGGGGATGTCGAACTGGAACGGCCCGCCCTGCCCGTTGCCGTCGCCGTTGTTCTGCTGATCCTGCTGACCGCCCTTGGGGGCAGCCGAGGACGCGATCTGCACGCTCCGGTTCAGTGCGCTGACGATGCCCGTGGTCACCGAGTTGGACAGGCCCAGCGGCGCTCCCAGCGCGACGACGGTGTCGCCGACGTTGAGCTTCGACGAGTCGGCGAACTCCATCGGCGTGAGGTCCGAGGCATCCTTCAGCTTGATCACGGCGAGGTCGTAGATCGGGTCGGTGCCGACGACGGTCGCGCTGTAGATGCGCCCGTCGGAGGTGCTCACCCGGATGGTCGGATCGGAGACCGCTCCGCCGAGGGTGACGACGTGCGTGTTGGTGAGCACGTATCCGTCCTTGCTGAGGATCACGCCCGAGCCGCTGCCGGCCTCGTTGCCGCCGGCCACCTCGATGGTGACGACCGAGGGCAGCGCCTTGGCCGCGATCGCGGTGGTCTCGTTCACCGAGCCGGGGTTGTTCACCGTGACGGTCTGCGGGCCGGATGCCGTGTTGCTGATCGCCTGCGGGGCGTTCTGGTTCCACAGCACCGCGCCGCCGACGCCCGCCACACCGCCGACGAGGGCGGCAGCGACGAGGAGGCCGGCCAGGCGGAGACCGCGGCCCTGGCTCTTCGCCGGGGCCGGTGACGCGCTCGCGGGGAGCGGCTCGACGGGGAGGGTCTGCTCGGCGGAAGCGGGGATGCCGAAGGCTGCGCCGTATCCGGGCGTCTGCTGCTGCGGGGCCGAGGCCGGCGCGCCCTGCGCTGCGGGGGCGCCGGGTGCGGGGAACATCGGGGCCTGCTGCGGGGCACCCTGTGCGGCATCCCGCATCGGCGATGCGCCGGCGGGGGTCTCGGGGACATGCGACGTCGAGGAGAAGGTCGCGGGAACCTCGTGCCCGGCGGGCACTCCGGCTGCGGCATCCTGGTTCGACTGCGGGGAGGCGCCGGCCTCGCCGGGGATGTTGCTCTCGTTCATGGTGTGCTCCTTACAACGCCCTTACAGCGTGCCGCCCGAGTCTGTGGATTTCGTATGGCCAGGATGGAAGCCCGCTATGGCGTTAGCCTGTTCTGCATGGATGCCATCCCCGGGGCCTGGCGGCGCACCGCCGCCGGCGCAGGCCTGCTCTCACCGGCCGGCGAGGTCGCGCCCACCATCTTCGCAGAGATGTCGGCGGCGGCCTCGCGCACGGGGGCGATCAACCTCGGTCAGGGCTTCCCCGACGAGGACGGCCCCGCCGAGGTGCTCGAGGCCGCACGGGAGGCCATCGCCCGGGGTGTCAACCAGTATCCGCCCGGGCGCGGAGCACCCGACCTGCTCGCCGCGATCAGCGAGCACCAGCGGCGCTTCTACGGCCTCGAGATCGATCCGGAGACCGAGGTCGTCGTCACGGCCGGCGCCACGGAGGCGCTGACCGCCACGCTGCTCGCCCTGATCGGCTCCCCCGATGACGAGGTCGTCGTCTTCGAGCCCTACTACGACTCCTATGCGGCGGTCGTCGCGCTGGCCGGTGCCCGGCTGCGCACCGTCCCGCTGCGCCGTCCCGGCTTCCAGCCCGATCTCGCCGAGCTCGCGGCGGCGGTGACCGATCGCACCCGCATCATCCTCGTGAACGACCCGCACAACCCCACCGGGGCGGTGTTCTCTCCCGAGGTGCTGGCCGAGGTGGTGCGGCTCGCCGATCGGCACGACGCGATCATCGTCACGGATGAGGTGTACGAGCACCTCTCGTTCCATGCTCCGCACGTGCCGCTCGCGACGCTGCCGGGAGCGGCCGGGCGCACGCTCACGATCTCGTCCGCGGGGAAGACGTTCTCGGCGACCGGCTGGAAGATCGGCTGGGTGCACGGGCCGGCGGCGCTGATCACCGCCGTGCTCACCGTGAAGCAGTTCCTCACGTATGTGAACGGCAGCCCGTTCCAGCCGGCGATCGCGGTGGGCCTGCGGATGCCCGATGCGTACTTCGCGGACGCCGCGGACGCCCTGGCCCGCAAGCACGTGCTGCTCGGCGACGCGCTGCGCGATGCCGGGTTCACGGTGCACAGCCCGCAGGGCGGCTATTTCACGGTCGCGGATGCCACCGCCGTGGGAGGGGCGGACGCCGCGGCGTTCTGTCGCTCCCTGCCGGAGCGCGTCGGGGTCGTGGCGATCCCGATCACGGCCTTCGTGTCGGCCGACCACCAGGCGGAGTTCTCTGGCCTGGTGCGATTCGCCGCCTGCAAACGCGTCGAGGTCATCGAAGAGGCCGCCCGCCGGCTCGCCGCGCTCTGACTCCCCGGCCATCGAACGACGGCTCCCGCGATCATCGAGCGAGGAGCGCGGCGACGAGACGGAATGCCCCCGCGGTCTCGCCTCGCTATGCTCCTTCGGCCACCGCGGGACGCGGCACCACCGCATATCTACGCAGTCGCAGCACCGGGTTGACCTCCCGGGTACGGGCGATCAGGCCGGCATCCACCGGGGCGACCGCGATCCCCTCGCCGGTGCCGACGCCGGCGACCACGACCCCCTGGGGGTCGACGATCTGCGAATGGCCGACGCCGACCGGAGCGGGGTGGTCGGCGGACACCACATAGGCGGTGTTCTCGATCGCCCGGGCGGCGAGGAGCGTGGTCCAGTGGTGTTCCTTGAGCGGGCCGCGCACCCACTCGGCGGGCACCACGATCGCGTCGACGCCGGCGTCCGCCAGGGTGCGGGCGACCTCCGGGAACCGCAGGTCGTAACAGGTCATCAGCCCGAACCGGAGCCCGGCGAGGTCGAACACCGCGGCGCTCCCGACATCGCCCGGGGCGACCCACTCCGACTCGGTCTGGCCGAACGCGTCGTACAGGTGCTGCTTGCGGTACACGGCCTGCACCCCGGTGAAGGACACGGCGACGACCGTGTTGTGCACGCGGCCGTCGTCCGCCCTCTCGGCGAGTCCGGCGACGATCACGATGCCGTGCTCGGCGGCGAGACCCTGCAGCGCCGCGACGAAGTGCCCGTCGAGCGGCTCGGCGTTCGCCGCGAACGTGGGATCCAGCGGATCGACGAAGTAACTGGAGTACTCCGGCAGCACCACCAGCTCGGCGCCGCGAAGGGCCGCCGCAGCGACCAGCTCCGCGATCCGCTCGCGGTTGCGGACCCGGTCGTCCTGCGGCGCGAACTGGCAGACGGCGACGAGCGGAGCGGCGACGGACATGAGACCCATCCTGGCACGTGCCCCGGACGGCGGGCATACCCTGGGGGCGACAGACGAAGGGATCATCCATGTCCGACTCCCCCTACCCCGCACGCACCCCCGCCCTGGCGCGCCGACGCCGTGAGCTCGTGCCCGAGACCGCCGCGGCGTTCGAGGCCTTCAGCAAGCAGGTGTTCGCCGCGGGCGCCCTCGACGAGAAGACCAAGCAGCTGATCGCGGTCGCCGTCGCCCATGTGACACAGTGCCCGTACTGCATCGACGGGCACACGAAGCAGGCCTCGCGCACGGGGGCGTCCGACGAGGAGATCATGGAGGCCATCTGGGTCGCCGCCGAGATGCGCGCCGGTGGCGCCTATGCGCACTCCGTCGTCGCGCTCAGCGCCCTGGATGCGGTCCACGGTCACGCACACGGCTGAGGCCCGCACAGCGACGCCCGGGGCGGTCACTTCTTCTCGGCGCGTGCCGAGAGCACGTCCGGGGGGTGGCGCGACCACCGCCGGCTGTCCCAGCTCACCGCGGAACGGCTCGACCGTCACGCGGATCGACTCCCACCGGCCGGGCGTCACTCATGTCCCCACCCTCTCCCGCGGCGACGGCGAGGACAAGTCCTCCCGCCGGTGGAGGGGCGACGCACGACGATTCGCGGGCACGCCGGAACCGTGCTAAGCTTTCATCTTGTGCCGCGGGGTGGAGCAGTTCGGTAGCTCGCCGGGCTCATAACCCGGAGGTCGTAGGTTCAAATCCTGCCCCCGCAACAGAAAAGAAGGCCCTGATCAGGAGAAATCCCGATCAGGGCCTTCGCTTTGCCCAGATATCCCTTCGTCCCGGGAACAGACGATCCGCCCGGGACAGGACGAGAGAATCGTTCTGTCCCGGGCGGATCGTCTGTTCCCGGCGGACTACTTCGCGGGAGTGGGAGCCGGGGTCGGCGTCGCCGTCGCCGTCGCATCGGACAATTGCAGCAGCTGCTGCACCGCCTCGGTGAGCTTCTTGTCGGCCGCGGCGAACTTCTCCAGGTCACCGGCCTTCAGCGCGGCGTCGCGGTCGGTCATCGCCTGGCGGGCCGCATCGAGCGCCTGCTTCTGGGCATCCGCCGCGGGCGGCGGGGTGGTCTCTCCCCCGCTGGTCCCTTCACCGGGATCGGTCGGCCCGACGTTCTCATCGCCGCCGGCTGCACCGGCGTCACCGCCGAACACGGCGTCCAACGCCTCGGTCAGGGTGTCCTCGAACGCGACCTGATCTCCGAACGCGACGAGGATCTTGCGCAGGTTCGGCAGCTGGGTGCCCTCCTTCGACTGCACGTACACCGGCTGCACGTACAGCAGCCCGCCGCCGACCGGCAGGGTCAGAAGGTTGCCGTAGATCACCTCGGACTTGCCGAGCGTGAGCACGTTCAGCTTGTTCGCGATGTCGGTGTTGGAGTCGAAGGTGTTCTGCACCTGGCCGGGACCGGGCACGGTCGTGTCGGCGTCGATGTCCAGCATCCTCAGCGTGCCGTACCCCTCCCCCTTGACGCCGGCCTTCGAGCCGGCGTCCGAGTCGACGGACAGGTACCCAAACAGCACGTCACGGGTGTCGCCCGCCCCCGAGGTCGCCGGGATGAACGAGGAGAACATCGAGAAGTGCGGCTTGTCCTGGCCGGGCATCTTCATCGACAGGTAGTACGGCGGCTGCAGCTGGGTCTTGATGCGCGGGTCCTTCGGGGTCTCCCACTTGTTGTCCAGCTGGGCGAACGACTTGACATCGCTGATGTGGTAAGTGCCGAGGATGTCTCGCTGCACCTTGAACAGGTCGGTCGGGTAGCGCACGTGGCTCATGAGATCGCCCGACATCTTGCTGATCGGCTCGACCGTCGAGGGGAAGATCTTCTGCCAGGCCTGCAGCACCGGGTCCTGGTCGTCCCAGGCGTACAGCGTGACCGAGCCGTCGTACGCGTCGACGGTGGCCTTGACGGAGTTGCGGATGTAGTTGATCTCGTCGAACGCGACGGTGGACGCCGGCGTCGACGAGTCGGCGATCGCGTCGCGCAGGCTCACGTTGGTCGAGTACGGGTAGCTGTTGCTGGTGGTGTACCCGTCGACGATCCACACGATGCGCCCGTCGACCACGCTGGGATACGGGTCGTTGTCGAGCGTCAGGTACGGCGCGACCTTCTGCACCCGGTCCTTGGGGTTGCGGTCGTAGAGGATCTGCGACTCGGAGTTGACCAGGTTCGAGAACAGGATCTGCTCGGACTGGAACTTCAGGGCGTAGAGCAGCTTGGTGAACGTGTTGCCGATCCGCGGGCCGCCGTCGCCGGCGAAGGTCGTCTTGGTGTCGCTCGACCCCTCCTTGCCGCCGCGCGGGTAGTCGATCTCGACCGGATCGCTGTCCTTCGGTGCACCGACGATCGAGTACGGCGGCGAGTTCTCGCCGAAGTACACCCGCGGCTCGAACTTCTCACTGGAGGTGAGGAAGCCGGACGACGGGATGCCGTGCTCCAGGAACACCGGCTCGCCGTCGCTGGTGCGCTGGTTGCCCGCCATCGCCACCAGGCCGTAGCCGTGCGTGTAGACGGCGGCGCGGTTGTTCCAGCTGTCGGCCGCCCCGAGACGGTTGATGTTCAGCTCGCGGACCGCGACGACGGTGTCCTGCGACTTGCCGTCGATCGTGTAGCGGTCGACGTCGAGCGGCGGCGTGAACTGGTAGTAGTCGCGGTACTGCTCGAGCTGCCGCACGGTCGGGCCGATGACGGCCGGATCGAGGATACGGATGGATGCCGTCGTGTCCGCGTCCTCGCGCAGCTGCCCCTTCTCGGCGTCGGTCTTCGCGCTGAACGGCGTGACCTCCATCTGGTCGACGCCGTAGGCCACCTTCGTGCCCTCGATGTTCCGCTTGTAGAACTCGGCCTGGTAGGCGTTCTGGTTCGGCGTCACCTGGAACGTCGTGACGATCCACGGGTATCCGACGCCGATCACCAGGGACGCCACGATGAGCAGCGCGGTCGCTGCGAGCGGGAAGCGCCAGCGTCCGATGATCGCGGTGACGAAGAACAGCACGCCGACGACCGCGGCGATGATCGACATGATCGCGAGGCCCGGGATGGTCGCGTTGACGCTGGTGTAGGCGGCACCGGTGATGCGATCCTCGCGGGACACCAGGGTGAGGTAGCGGTCCATCCACAGGCTGACCGCCTGGACCAGCAGGTAGAGGCCCGCGAGCACGGCCAGCTGGATGCGGGCGGGCTTCGAGATGCGCAGTTCACGCTGCCCGATCCGCACCGAGCCGTACAGGTACGACACCAGTGCCGTGAGCACCAGGCACAGCAGCAGCACGGCCGAGACGAACGCCAGCAGCGAACGGTAGAACGGCAGGGCGAACAGGTAGAAGCCGGTGTCCAGCCCGAACTGCGGATCGACCACGTCGGTGCTGACCCCGTTCACCCACAGCGCCGCGACCCGCCAGTTCCCCGCGGCGGCGAAGCCGGCGAAGACGCCGAAGAACACCGGCATCCCCCACATCGCGAGGCGACGCAGCGGCTCGACGACCTCCTGATAGCGGTCCAGCTGGGAGCTCAGCCGCACGTAGACCGGTCGCAGCCGGTAGGCCAGCTGGATGCACAGGAACATCGGCAGCGCCATTCCGAGGAACCCGATCACGAACATCAGCGCGACCGCGAACCACTGCGTCGTCAGCACGGACGCGAAGGTCAGCTGGTTGTACCAGAGGAAGTCGGTGTACAGCGACGCGAAGATGAAGAACGCCCCGATGAGCGCGGCGATCACCACCAGCGAGATCGTCAGGGTCCGTCTGGCGGGTCGTGGCGCGGCCGGCGTCGGCGCAGAGGTCGTGGTCACGGTCCCATCCTATGCAGGGCACCTGTGCGCGGGATCCGCGTGCTGCTCAGGATGCCTTGCAGGTGGGCAGCCCGGAGGTGTCGCCGCCCGATGCGATGACCTCGAGCTCGTGCATCGACTCGCCGAGCGTCTTCGTGCTGAACACGGTCAGACCGTCCGGCACGTGTCCCACCACTTCGTCGCAGTTGCCCGCGGGCGCCAGGAAGAAGCTCGCACCCGCGTTCCGTGCCCCGAACAGCTTCTGCCGGATGCCGCCGATCACGCCCACCGTGCCGTCCGCCTCGATCGTGCCGGTGCCCGCGACGTTCTTTCCGCCGTTGAGCTCGCCGGGAGTGAGCCGATCGATGATGCCGAGCGCGAACATCATGCCCGCGCTCGGTCCGCCGACGTTGTCGAGCTGGATGCTCACGTCGATCGGGAAGTCGTAGTCCGTCTTGAGCGAGACGCCGATCAGCCAGGTGACGGACCCCGAGCCGTCGGCGGCCTGCTGCCCCTCAGGGGTCACCGTGACCCGTTGCTCGGCACCGTCGCGACGGACGGTCAGCTCGACGGGAGCGCCATCGGACTTCTGGATGGCCTCGCGCAGCACCTTCGCCGACGTGACCTTCGTCCCGTCGATCGCGAGCACGATGTCTCCCGCACGCAGCGCCCCGTCGGCGGGGCTGCCCGGGATGGCCTCGACCACCTCGACCTTCGCGCCCACGTCGTAGCCGAGCTCGGTGAGCGCCGCGGCCGTCGCCTCGTGCTGGGAGTCGACCATCATCACGGCGTTGCGCTCATCGCGCTGCTCGCTGGTGACGCCCTTGGGGAACACGACGTCCATCGGCACGACCGCGCGCGAGCTGTCGAGCCAGGCGCCGACCAGCTCGGCCCAGCTCGGCTGACGATCGGGATTGCCGACCACCTGCACCGTGGTGAGGTCGAGCGTTCCTCCGGTCGGGAACGTCTCGGCACCGGAGATCTCGATGAGCGGCACCTCGTCGCCCGCGGAGTTCTGCGCCGAGCCGAGCGTGTCGTACACCGGACCGGGCTGCTGGATCACATAACCGGTGGGCAGGAAGGTCAGCACCACCAGGGACACCAGAGCGATCACGAGCGCCCAGACGCCGACTCCGACGCGCCGGGAACGGCGTTCTGACACGGGCGACCTCCGACGTTCGCGAGCGGCGTACACGGATCCGCGTCCATCCGGTATGTACGCGAGATCCTGCAACTAGCGTAGATGGCGCGGGCTATCCGCGTCCTGAGAGGCGGCAGACATGTCGAACGACGAACCGGACCCTTCGGACTTCCAGGAGTTCCTTCGCCGGATGATGTCCGGCGGCGGCTTCGACGCCGAAGCGCTGCAGCGTGCCATGAGCGGCATGGGCGCGTCAGGCTTCGACCCGGCCATGATGCAGTCGCTGTTCTCGCAGGTGCAGGGTGCCTTCGCCGGCGATCCGTGGGAGAACACCCGGCGGCAGGCGCTGCACATCGCCAACCAGGACGGCCAGGGCATCACCGACGGCTCCCGTTCCTCGCTCGCGGACGCCTTCGCGCTGGCGAACCTGTGGCTGAGCGAGGCGACCACCATCTCGGAGCTTGCGACGGGCCCGTGCGCGATGACCCGCGGGGAATGGGTCGAGCAGACCCTCCCGGTGTGGAAGGAGATCGCCGAGCCCGTGTCGACGAGCATCGCGGATGCGCTCACGCAGGCGCTCGACGCGCAGGTGCCCGACGACATGCGCGGCGTGGTGCAGGGGGCGGGGCAGCTGATGCGCGGGCTCGGCCAGACCGTGTTCGCCGCGCAGTTCGGCAAGGTGCTCGGTGACCTGTCCCTCGAGGTCGTCTCGGGCGGCGACGTCGGGATCCCGGTGCTGCCGGCCGGGACCGCGGCGGTGATCCCGCAGAACATCGCCGCATACGGTGAGGGGCTGGAGATCCCGGAGGACCAGATCGCGCTCTATCTCGCGGTGCGGGAGCTGGCCTACGCGCGGCTCTACCGCCACGCGAAGTGGCTGCACCTGCAGCTGATGACCCAGATCACCGAGTTCGCCCGCGGCGTCACGGTCGACGTGGACGCCCTGGAGGACGTCGCCGGACGGCTCGACCCCTCGGACCCCGAGGAGCTTCGTGCGGCGATCGAGGGCGGCGCGCTGCTTCCTGCGCAGAGCGAGGCGCAGCGCGAGGCGCTGACGAGGCTGGAGAACCTGGTCGCGACGATCGACGGCTGGGTCGATGTGGTCACGACCGAGGCGGTGTCCCGGCTGCCGGACGGCCCGAGGCTCGCGGAGTCCGCGCGACGCCGTCGTGCGGCGGGCGGACCGGCCGAGGATGCGCTGGGCGCCCTGGTGGGGC
>JBASAE010000255.1:0-3737 GCA_049654285.1 Microbacterium sp. | reverse complement strand
GGGAAGGTGGTCAACGACCAGCCGCCGGCGGAACGCAACATCGGCATGGTGTTCCAGAACTACGCGCTCTTCCCGCAGATGACTGCGGGCAAGAACGTCGCCTTCGGACTGGAGACCAGGAAGGTGTCCGCCGCCGAGTCGAAGCGCCGTGTCGCCGAGGCACTCGACCGCGTGCGCATGGGACACCTCTCCGACCGGATGCCCGGAGCGATGTCCGGCGGGCAGCAGCAGCGCGTCGCCCTGGCCAGGGCGCTGGTGATCAGCCCTGCGGTGCTGCTGATGGACGAGCCGTTGTCGAACCTCGACGCGAAGCTGCGCGTCGAGATGCGCGACACCATCCGCGAGGTGCAGCGCGAGGCGGGCATCACGACCGTCTACGTCACGCACGACCAGGAGGAGGCGATGGCGGTCTCCGACCGCATCGCCGTCATGAAGCTCGGCGAGATCCAGCAGGTGGGTCCGCCCGCCGAGATCTACCACCGGCCGGTCAACACGTTCGTCGCCGAGTTCATCGGCAAGACGAACTTCATCGAGCGGAGCCTGCGTCGTGACGGCGACCGGATCCTGCTGCCGCTGTCGGACGAGGTGACGCTCGACATGACCGATCACGTCACGGCCGACGCATCCGGCGACGTGATCGTCTCGGCCCGTCCGGAGGTCGTCACCGCCGGCCCCGAGGGCATCCCCGCCACGATCGTCACGCAGACCTTCCTGGGCTCGCACACGCAGGTCCGCGCCGAGCTGCGCAGCGGCGAGTTCCTGGAGTTCCAGGAGTTCTCGCAGTGGGCGACTCCGTGGAGCACCGGCGACACGGTGCGACTGGTCTTCGACCCGGCCCGCCTGCGGGTGTTCGACGCGGCGACCAAGACGTCGATCATGCGGGATCAGCGATGAGGAACGGCTCGCGCAAGCTCGACGGCTGGACGGGGGTCGCCGTCGGGCTCACCATCGGGTACCTCCTGATCGCCGTCTGGCCGCTGCTGAACGTCCTGGTGAACTCGGTCTCGAACGGCTCGGGGATCAGCTTCGACGGGTTCGCGACGTTCTTCACCTCGCCGAGGTACTACACGACGCTGCTGAACTCGATGGCGGTCACGATCACGGTCACCGTGCTCTCGGTGCTCGTGGCGTTCCCGCTGGCGTACTTCATGACGATGTACAAGGTGTTGGGGAACCGCACGGTGCAGGTGCTCATCCTGGCGTCGATGATGTCCCCGCCGTTCATCGGCGCGTACTCCTGGATCCTGCTGCTGGGCAACAACGGCATGATCACCACCTGGTTCACGAAGACGTTGGGCATCGAGGTCCCGAGCATCTACGGCTTCGCGGGCATCGTGCTGGTGCTCACGCTGCAGCTGGTGCCGCTGATCTTCACCTATCTGATGGGCGCCTGGAAGACGATCGACGTCTCCCTGCTGGAGGCGGCCGAGTCGATGGGCGTGGTCGGCATGAAGCGCGCGGTCAAGGTCATCCTGCCGCTGCTGTGGCCGACGGTGCTCGCCGGAGCCCTGCTCGTCTTCGTGCGCGCGTTCGCCGACTTCGGCACGCCGATGCTCATCGGCCAGGGATACCAGACCATCCCGGTGCTGATCTACAACGCCGCGGTCGGCGAGGTGTCCACCGACACCGGTTTCGCCTCGGCCGTGAGCGTGATCGTGATCGTGCTCACACTCGGCGTCTTCCTGCTGCAGAAGTGGATCGCCGGGCGCAAGACGTTCTCGATGAGCGCCCTGCGCGTCATCGAGCCGGTCCGCCCGAGCTTCTGGCGCGGCCTCGGGATCCACCTGTACGTGTACGTGTACCTGCTGCTCGCGCTCGCCCCGCTGCTCGTCGTCGTCGGAAGCTCGTTCCGCAAGACGGTCTACGGGCAGTTCACTGACGGCTGGGGGCTGCAGAACTACACCAAGGCGTCCCGCGACATGGGGAAGTTCATCGGCAACACCTTCAGCCTCGGACTGTCCGCGCTCGTGCTGCTCGTGGTCGTCGCCGTGCTGGTGTCGTACCTCACCGTGCGACGTCAGGGGTGGCTCTCGTCCACGCTGGACACCATGACGATGGTGCCGTACGTGGTCCCCGGGCTCATCATCGGCATCGGCCTCATCGCCGCGTTCAACCATCCGCCGCTGATGCTCACCGGTACGGCGGCGATCATGGTGCTCGCGCTGATGATCCGGCGCGTGCCCTACTCGGTGCGATCGGTGACGGCTCTGATGTACCAGCTGTCGCCGAGCGTCGAGGAGGCGGCGATGAGCCTCGGCGCGTCGAAGTTCCGCACGCTGATCAAGGTCATCGTCCCCGCGCTGGCCCCGGGGATCATCTCGGGTGCGGTGCTCAGCTGGGTGACGATCATCACCGAGCTGTCGACCACCCTGTTCCTGTACACGACGAAGACGCAGACGCTGTCGCTGGGGATCTACTCCTCGGTCATCCGTGGACAGCTGGGCACGGCGGCGGCGCTCTCCACCGTGCTGCTGACCCTGACGGCGCTCTCGCTGGTGCTTCTGATGCGCCTGCCCGGCGGGACGAAGAACCTCCGGGTGTGAACCGTCAGGAGGCGTCGGCGCGGTGCGCCCACTGGCCCGCACCGAACCGGCCGTGCACGTACACGGCCGTGTCGGTGCGGGTCAGCGTCTGCCGGTAAGCCTGGACGAGCTCATCGGAGACGTCCAGGTCGAAGGCGATCGAGGGGAGGTGGCCGTCGCGCAGGCGCTCGGACTCCGCATACGCCTCGGGGGAGATGAGGGTGAGCGCCGCCCAACGGTTCGCGGCGGTCTCCTGCCGCTTGCGTAGCAGGCCGTCGCTCGTGGGGCGGTGCCCCAGCGCATGATGCCCGATCTCGTGCGCCAGCACCGACCGCAGGACGCGCCCGCGCATGCCGGGGCTCAGCTGCACGCTGCCGTCGTCGGGCCGGTAGCCGGAATGGGGGGTGCCGGGGCGCTCCGTGACCGTCAGGCCGAACTCGTCGGCGAGCTTCCAGACGTCCACCATGTCGTCGCTCTCGTCGTCAGGCGCCGTCGAAGCCGGCGTCGTCGCCTTCCGGGCGCTCGTCGATCGCCTCGTTCGCGACGAGGGCATAGCGGTCGCGCCGGTCGACGGCCCTCGCGTAGATGCTGTTGAACGAGAGCCGGGGGTCGGACCGGGCGAGGTGGTCGGTGATGTCGAGCACCAGGTCGAGCTTCACCGTCTGGCTGCGGTCCTTGCCGCGGGTCGTCAGCGCGCGGTACAGCGTCTTGTAGGGGATGCCGATGACGGTTGCCGCCGCATCCAGGGTGCCGTGTGCACGGATCAGCTCTTCACGGAGTTCGTCGCGGATCGCGTCGGCCAGGGTATTGCTCATGAGCGTCAATCTACCCGGGAACGGCAGACAATCTGCCCAAATTTGGGAATCCTGGAGAATCCACTACTCCCATTTGTGGGAACTCACAGTCTTTGAGCGGTCTTCGGGTGCCGGCTTGTTCTGCATATAAATGGGAACTAGATTCCCAGTTATGGGGGACAGTGCAGCTGTGGTGGCCGAGCTCAATCGGCTGATGCAGGTGCAGAGCCGCTCCGTCGCCTGGGTCGCGAGGACCGCGGAGCTCCCGTACAAACGGGTGCTGGCCGAGGTGAAGAACGGCACGTCGCCGATCAAGCTGGAGACGGCGATCGCCGTCGCCTCCGTGCTCGGGACATCGCTGGCCGTCGTCATCGGTGAGGCCTGCTGACCGGCGGGCTCCGTGACGCGGTGTCGCCGGCGC
>JBASAE010000254.1:0-1590 GCA_049654285.1 Microbacterium sp. | reverse complement strand
CCCTACGCGGTCTACTTCGTGCTGCGGCAGCGCTTCGGGCTGGACGGCCCGATCGTGTTCGGCGTCGAGAACCTCGTGCTGGCACCCGTCGCCGTCCTGTTCCTGATCACCGCGGAACCGGGGACGCTGTCGACGGCGGAGCTGACGGGACTGGCCGGCATCGGTCTCGCCAGCGCCCTCGCGATGACGCTCTACCTCGCGGCGTCCTCGATGCTGTCGATGCCGGTCTTCGGCCTGCTCAGCTACGTCGAGCCGGTGCTGCTGGTCGGGGTCGCCCTGCTGCTGGGGGAGCGGATGCACGATGCCGACGTCCTCGTCTACGGCGTCCTCGCCCTCGCGCTGGCGCTGCTCGCCGCTGACGGCTTCCGTGCATCGCGCCGTTCCCGCTGAGCACCCCTTTCCCGAGACGGCGTGCAGCCTCGGAGTACGTCACGTCGACGCGGACTAGAATCGTCCGGTGACTGTTCCGGGGATCCTGCGTGCCTTGGAAGAGGCGAACCTGTACCGCGACGCCATCGGCTGGGCGTCCACCGACGTCGACCTCTCGCTGGTCGACGGACTCGACGCCCCGGTCGTCGCGGGGCTCCTCGAGAAACGCGCGAGCGCGGGGCATCCGGCGTCCGTGCTGATCGTCACCCCCACCGGGCGCCGGGCCGAGTCGGTCGCGGCGGCCCTCGGCACCTATCTCGCGGAGGCCCAGATCCTCACGTTCCCGGCCTGGGAGACCCTGCCGCACGAGCGGCTGAGCCCCAGCCCCGACACCGTCGGCCGACGCCTCGACACGCTGCGCCGCATCACGACCTGGAACGGCGAGAAGCCGCTCGTGGTCGTCGCCTCGGTGCGGGCCGCCCTGCAGCCCATCGCCGCGAACCTCGGCGACGCGGCTCCGCTCGAACTGCGGGTCGGCGGGCGCGGCCTCGAACTCGACCGTGCCGTCGAGCAGCTCGTCGAACGGGCCTACTCGCGGGTCGACATGGTCTCGCGTCGCGGTGAGTTCGCGGTGCGTGGCGGCATCCTCGACGTGTTCCCGCCGACCGCCGAGCATCCCTCCCGGGTGGAGTTCTTCGGGGACGAGATCGACCAGATCCGCGCCTTCTCCGTCTCCGATCAGCGTTCGCTGCCCGGAGACGTCGCATCGGTCGAACTGCCCGCCAGCCGCGAGCTGCTGCTCACCGCCGCGGTGCGCGAGAAGGCCGCCTCGCTCTCCGGACGCTATCCCGCGATCGCCGGGATGCTGGAGAAGATGGGCGAGGGCATCCCGGTCGAAGGCATGGAGTCGCTGCTCCCCGCGGTCGCGGGTCCGCTCGTCACCCTCGCGGAGTACCTGCCCGAGGGTTCCGCCGCGGCGATCGTCGACCCCGAGCGCGCCAGCGCACGGGCGCAGAACCTGGGCGAGACGAACCGCGAGTTCCTCGACGCGGCGTGGAGCGCCGCGACCTCCGGGGCGTCCGCCCCGATCGATCTCGGTGCGGGGGACTTCGTCGGGATCGCGCAGCTGCGCGACGTCGTGCGGGAGCGCGGCGGCGTCTGGTGGCGGATCAGCGCGTTCGCGACCGACGACGCGGATGCCGAGAACCTGGACTCCTCGAT
>JBASAE010000253.1:0-3094 GCA_049654285.1 Microbacterium sp. | reverse complement strand
GCTGATGACCGTGCGCGGACTCTCCGTCGAGTTCCCCACGCGGCAGGGTCCCGTGCGAGCCGTGGACGGCGTCTCGTTCGTCGTGCGACCGGGGGAGATCATCGGCCTCGTCGGCGAGTCCGCCTCGGGCAAGAGCACTCTCGGACTGTCCCTGCTGCGTGCCGTGCCGTCACCGGGGCGCGCGAGCGCGGAGGAGCTGCGGCTGCAGGACCTCGATCTCCTGGCCCTCTCCGGAGCGGAGCTGCGCACGGTGCGGAGCGCGGAGATCGCGCTCGTCGTGCAGGATGCGCTCGCCACCATGAACCCGGTGACCACGATCGGCGAGCAGATCACGCGCATCCTCCGCGACCATGGGGTGCCGGGCACGAGGAAGGAACATCGCGATCGGGCGATCCGCATGCTCGAGGAGGTGCGGCTCCCCGACCCGGAGGGCGTCATGCGTCGCTACCCGCACGAGCTGAGCGGAGGGATGCAGCAGCGCGTCGCGATCGCGCAGGGGATGATCCTCGAGCCGAGGGTGATCATCGCCGACGAGCCGACGACCGCCCTCGACGTCACCGTCCAGGCGCAGATCCTCGCCCTGCTGAAGTCGATGGCCGTCACGCGCGGGACGAGCATCATCTTCGTCACGCACGACCTGGCGACCGTCGCGGAGATCTGCGATCGGGTGATGGTCATGTACGCCGGGCGGATCGTCGAGTCCGGGCCGGTGGCCGATGTCTTCCGCGGGCCGCAGCACCCGTACACCCGCGCGCTGCTCGCGAGCCTGCTCCCTCTCGAGGGCGAACCGCCGGAGCGTCTCGACGCCATCCCGGGGCAGCCGCCGCACCCGGGCTCCTGGCCGACCGGATGTCGGTTCCATCCGCGGTGCCCGCTGTATCGGGAGAAGGGCGAACCGGAGCGGTGCAGGACCGGGGACCCGGTCGCCCGGGGGGACCGAACGCACTGGGCGGCCTGTCATTTCGCAGCAGAGGAGGAACGGGCATGAACGCCGTCGATCAGGTCGGTGACAACCCGCCGATCCTCGAGGCCCGCGACATCGTGAAGGTCTTCGGGCACCGTCGCAGTCGGCCCGCCGTGGCGGGCGTCTCGCTGTCGGTGATGGAGGGGGAGGCGTTGGGCATCGTCGGCGAGAGCGGCTCGGGGAAGACCACGCTCGCGCGGATCCTCATGGGGTTCGAGGTCGCGACCTCCGGCGGGGCACTGGTCCGCGGCGAGTCCATACCCGGTCTGCGCGGACGGCGTCGTCGTGAGTTCCGGCGCACGGTGCAGATGGTCTTCCAGAATCCCTATGCGTCGCTGAACCCGTTCCGCTCGATCGGCGCCACGCTCGCCGACGGATACCGCGCGATCGGCGTCAGGGGCGAGGAGCGGCGCCGGCGGATGCGCGAGCTGCTCGACGAGGTGGGGCTCCACGAGAGCGTGCTCGACCGCTATCCGCATGAGTTCAGCGGAGGGCAGCGGCAGCGGATCGTCCTCGCGCGCGCCCTGACCACGAGCCCGTCGGTCATCGTCGCGGACGAGCCGCTCTCCGCGCTGGACGTCTCCATCCAGGCGCAGGTGCTGAACCTGCTGAACGACCTGAAGGGATCGCTCGGCCTCACCGTGGTCATGGTGACGCACGACCTGCGCGTGGTCAACTTCTTCTGCGACCGGGTCGCCGTGATGTATCGCGGCGTGCTCGTCGAGCTCGGCTCCCGCGCCGAGATCATGAACCGCTCCTGGCACCCGTACACCCGGATGCTCATCGGCGCGGCGCCCGTCGACACGCCCGGGAGCACTCCCGACCGCCCGTGGATGCAGAGCACTCCGGCGCCCGTCGAGGACCCGTCATCGGGCTGTCCGTTCGCCCCGCGGTGCTGGCTCCGCGAGCAGCTCGGCAATCCGGATCGGTGCGTCTCCGAACGGCCGGCGTTCCGGGAGGTCCCGGCGGCGGCCCGCCCCGCGGTCGGCGTGCACGCCTCCGCGTGCCACTTCGCCGAGGACGTCGAGCGCGTCGCCTCCGAGACGGCGGCGACCGCATGAGCGACTCCCTGGCTGTGGTCGCACGGCGGGCTCTCGCCGCCGCCCCGGACGGCGCATACCTCAACACGGCGGCGGAGGGGCTCCTGCTCTCGTCCGCGGGGACGGCGTGGGGATCCTATTCGACGGCGAAGGCGCAGGGATCGCGGGGACGCGAGGAGCTCGTGCGCATCGAGGCGGAGGCCCGGCGGCGCTTCGCGGCGGCGGTGTCCGCCCAGGAGGAGGACGTGGCGTTCGTCGCCTCGACGTCACGGGGCCTCGACATCGTGCTGAAGGGGATCGACTGGCGCGAGGGAGATGTGCTCGTGACGCTCGACGGCGAGTTCCCCTCGACCCTCTTCAACGTCGATCTGCTCCGTCGTCGCGGGGTACGGGTGCGCGCCGTCCCGATGCGGGGCGGCGCGGTGCGCGAAGCCGACGTCGTCGAGGCGATGGACGACCGCACGCGACTGGTGGTCGCGAGCATGGTGAGCTTCCGCACCGGTCAGCGCCTGGACTTCGTGGAGATCGGCGCGCGTGCCCGTGAGATCGGCGCCCTGGTCTTCGCGGACGCCGTGCAGGCCGTCGGCGCCGGCGAGGTGGGCATGGACGGCATCGACGTGCTCTGCGCGGCGACCTTCAAATGGCAGCTGGGAGTGCATGGCGCCGCGGGCTTCGTGGCGACGCCTCGTGCACGGACGGCGCTGTCCCCGAGCTACGCCGGCTATCGAAGCGTCGAGGACCTCTTCCCGCCGCAGTCCTCGGAGTTCCGGTTCCATCGGGACACGCGCAGGTTCGAGGAGGGGATGCCCGCATTCCCGGCGCTGGCCGTGCTGGCGCGTTCCCTCGCCGAGCTCGAAGGGTGGGGCTACGCCCGGATCGGAGAGCACAACCGTCGCGGAGTGCGGATGCTGCGCGAGGGGCTGCGCGAGCTGGGGATCAGGCCGGTGCTCGCGGACGACGAGGCTGCGACGGGCGGGATCATCGCGTTCGAGACCCCCGAGCACGAGCGGATCGCCGGGGAGCTCGCGCGTCGGGGCACGACGGTCTGGGCGAGGGACGGGAGGGTGCGACTCGCGGTGCACGCCTATAC
>JBASAE010000252.1:0-2554 GCA_049654285.1 Microbacterium sp. | reverse complement strand
CGGCGGCCCAGTCCGGCTGGGGCACGCCGAGCTCGGCCAGCCTCGCCCGCATCGCGAGCTTGTCCTGCGCGTACTGCAGGGCATCGGGACCGGGATGCACCGCCACGCCGTCGGCGATGAGGGCACGGAGGACCTCCTGGGGGACGTGCTCGTGGTCGAAGGTGACCACGTCGACGTCACGGACGAAGGCGCGCACGGTCTCGAGATCGCGATAGTCGCCGACACCGGTCGCCGCGAGCTGCGCGGACATCCCCTCGTCCTCGGCGAGCACCCGCAGGTCGACTCCCAGCTCGACCGCCGGGGCGATCATCATCCTGGCGAGCTGGCCCCCGCCGATCACGCCGATGCGCACAGCCATTCGCGCTCCTTCCGTCCTGCCCATTCTCCCGCATCCGAGAGGTCGTTCGAGTCGCCGTCACGGACACCTGCACGACCCCGGCATGCCGGAACGATCGGATCACGCGGGATGCCCGTGCATCTGTTCCCCGGTCGTGCGTCCGTACCGGGCTGCCGCCGACGAGCGGCCGCGCGCAGGCGTCACAGCACGGGCGGTTGCGGGATCAGGCCGGACTGCGCGTCGCGGTGCGCGAGGATCTGGCTGACCTCGATCTGGTCGGCCAGGGTCTCGTGCACCAGGTTGACGCTCGGCACGTTGACCAGCCGCAGCGGCGCGTCGACGCCGTTCGTCAGGGTGATCGTGCCGGCGCCCCAGATGCGCTGCAGCGGCCCGCGACGCACGGCGATCGAATAGCCCCGGGCGTGCGAGAGCTCGCGACGGTTGCGGGCGCCGAGTCCGTCCCGCGCGATGATCCGCCGAGTGGTGATCGTGTAGCTGCGCGAACGCCAGACCAGATACGGCACGACGACGCCGATCAGCACGAGCGCTCCGGACGCTGCCAGCAGCATCCAGTTCTCGAACATCGACGGCAGGTTGTCGAACAGGTATCCGGTCGCACCGCACACGGCGACCAGCAGCAGGGCGCACCAGAACAGCCGTCGGGCATGGCCCCGGAAACGCGCGATGAGCAGTTCCTCGACCGGTGCGCCGGGCGGCGGCATCATCGGCCGGCCGCCGAGCGTCACAGGCTGCGTCATGACCCTATTGTGCCCCGGGCGCGCGACGCCGGGCTCAGCGACCCGCCCGCTTTCGGCCGCCCGGGGGGATGACGGCAGGATCTGCGAACGGCGGACGGCTCGTCGACGCGTCGTCTGCCGTCCGTGCAATCGTCCGCCGGCTCAGCCCGCGGGTCGCACGTGCACGATGTCGCCGGCGGAGATCGGATGCGGGATGCCGGATGCGTCCGTGACCACGAGCCGTCCGCCGTCGTCGAGCCCCTCCGCCGAGCCCACGATCTCGCCGCCGCCCGGCAACGACACCCGCACCTGCTGCCCGATCGTCAGGCAGCGCGCAGCGACGGCCTCGCGCAGCTCCGCCGCACCGAGCGCATCCGTCCAGCGCGCCAGCCCGGTGACGTAGTCGGCCACGAGCCGGTCGGCGTCCGCCGCGACGCCGACCGCGGCGAACGAGATCGCGGTCGGCACCGGCAGCTGCTCCGCGGTCATCGCGGTGTTCACGCCCGCGCCGACGATCACGGCGTCCGCCGTGGCCTCGGCGAGGATGCCGCAGATCTTGCGCCCGTCCACGAGGACGTCGTTCGGCCATTTCACGCCGACCTCGTGCCCCGGCAGCTGCGCGGCGGCGGCATCCGCCATCGCGAGCCCCGCTGCGAGCGGGATCCAGCTCCGTGCGATCGGTTCGGCGGGCAGCTCGCGCAGCAGCACCGAGATCGCGAGCGCCGCGCCGGGTGGTGTCGACCAGGTGCGATCCAGCCGCCCGCGCCCCGCCGTCTGGTTGTCGGTGAGCAGCACCGACAGATGCGGCCAGGCGTCGGCATCCGCCGCACGCTCGCGCAGCTCGGCGTTCGTCGACGCGCTCTCCGTCACGGCCTCGAACCGGCCGGGGGTCTCGCGTGCAGCTCGGAGGAAGGACACGCGCCTACTCCTCGTCCTTCGCCTCTTCGTCGTCATCGTCCTCATCGGAGGCGATGGCGCCGACGTCGGCGCCGTGCCACTCGTCCCAGCGCTCCATGAGCTGCTCGATCGCGGCGTGGAACTTGGCGGTCGCCGCGCCCGCGGTCGTGTCGCCGAAGTAGTGCTGGACCCACATCCGCAGCTTCGCGGTGGCGGCGTCGTCGGAGGCGACCCGCTCGATCTCGGCGACGATGCGCGCCGCGGCGTCCGCCGTCAGCCATTCGCAGTCCGACAGATACCCCTTGGTGTCGATCTGCGCGCGCTCGTCCGCCGGCCGGGTGATCAGCAGCGGCCTGCCCGCCGCGAGCCGATCGTAGACCATCGCCGAGATGTCGACCACGGCGACGTCCGCGGCGGCGAGCTGCCAGCCCAGCTCGGGGCCGTCGTCGTAGACGTGGTGCGCCGCGGCATCGGCGGCGTTCGCCTCGGTGATCGCCGCGACGATGCGCCGGTGCGCCGCGCCGTACTCGTCGTCGAGGACGCCGCTGCGCGGGTGCGGCCGGTAGATCACGCGGTGCCTCCC